>NZ_JYDF01000044.1:0-116230 GCF_003263525.1 Rahnella sp. NRRL B-41462
GAGGTTGGGAGGGGGTTTTGCAGCTACTGCGGTGCTTTTACTCATCAGATTTTCATCAGCATCAGCCCTGCCCTTAACCCCAGCGCCACATTCGGATTCGGGAATAACACGACTTCTTCCTCTGCTTCAACCTTGTAGGTTTTACCGCTTTCTTTAGCAATGACAAAACCCTGCCTGAACGCCGTAAAATTCAGGGCATCTGCCGGGACAAATAACTCGAAATCTTCCTGTGACCGGATCACATCCTGCACCACACGGTAATGCACCAGCGGCGCGGCGGCGTCACGGGCAGGCATCGGTTCGCCACTCACCAGCGTTTGCAGCGCGCGGCGGATACCGGTGAACTGCGCGTGATCGTTACTGCCGAACGGCAGCGCTTTGCCCAGTTCCAGCGTGCAACTGTCGGCCTGAAAAACATCGCTGCTGAAATGCGTAAAAGTACCGCCCGGCGAACGGTGATGCACCAGCGCATCCAGCCCGGCGGCGTCGAGCCAGGCGAGCATCGCTTCGCTTTTCGGACGACTTTGTAAAGGCAGCAGCCCGAAGCGCACGTGTTTTGATCCGCGGATCGCCGTGTGCAAATCATAGTGGAATCGCTGCGTGGTTCCCGCCGCCGTGGCACTGCGGTAAAACAACGCCATCACCTGTTCGAGTTCCTGCGCCCGGCGGGTTTCATCATTCGGTGTATAACGCGCATGACGCCCGCCGAACATGCGGTTCATGTCAGCCTCCACAAACCGCTTATTGACACGCATTGACGGCGGATTGCCCAGTAACACCAGCAGCCGGACCCGCAACAGCCTTTCGCCTGACAGCAACTCGCTGACCAGTTGATTGAGCAGTTCAACCGGCGCAGTTTCATTACCGTGAATACCGGCGGAAATCACCACCGCCGCCTCGCAGGGCTGCCGCGGTGAAAGCTCGAGAATGCCTTCACCACGCCATTGCCAGTCCAGCGTTTCGGTTTGTCCGGCAGGTTCTTTCACCGCATCACCGGCAAGCGTCGTCGCCAGTAAATCAAACATACATTCACTCCTGTGATGGCTCAGCGCTGGAACGGATAAATCGCACCCAGCCCGAGAATATTGGTCAGTTCGTCGAGCGCAGTACGCACTTCGGTCAGAAGCTGTGGATCGGCCAGATCTTTGGCCTGCATCCGGTCACGATAATGCGTGTCCACCCAGGTATTGAGCCGCGTGAACTGACTGTCACTCATCAGCGAAGCCACATTGATTGCATTAAGTTCGTTGCGGTTGAGCGCGACACGCAGGCGCAAACACGCCGGGCCACCGCCGTTGCGCATGCTTTCACGCAGATCAAACACTTCAATCTGATCAACCGGGCCACCGCTGTCTTTCAGTGCTGAAAGATACGTCCAGACGCCGGTGTGCTGGCGGGACTCTTCCGGCACCACCAGCATCATTTTGCCGTCGGATTTGGTCAGGAGCTGGCTGTTAAACAGATACGTCGCGACCGCATCGTCGAGAGACACTTTTGACTGCGGCACTTCAATCGGGTGGAAATCCAGCTCAAGCGCCGCCATTTTGCGACGAATTTCCTCCAGCGCTTTGCCTGAATTCACAAACGCCTGCTCGTGATGGAAAAGCACGTTGCCGTTGCTGACAGAAATGACGTCGTTATGAAAAACGCCGCTGTCGATGGCTTGCGGATTTTGCTGAATAAACACCGTGCGCTTTTCATCAAGCTGATGCAAACGCGCTACGGCATCACTGGCTAAACGGGTCTGACGTGCCGGATAACGCACCGGTTCGTTGTCGCCGGTCGCCAGCCCGTCGCGTCCGTAAACAAACACCTGTACGCCGGGTTTATCGTACTCACCGCATAACCGGTTATGATTCGCCGCGCCCTCATCTCCCAGCGCCGCCACCTGCGGCAGCGCATCGTGATGGGCAAAATATTTATCGGCATGGAAGGTCGCGCGTAAAATGGCAGATGTGGTTTCTGCCTCAATGGCCCGGTGAAATTTATTATTCAGGTTGGCAACCGTGAAATGCACACGCCCGTCTGCGCTGTCTGCCGAAGGCGACACCGTGGCCGCATTCGCCACCCACATGGAAGACGCCGAACTCAGTGACGACAGCAAACGCGGCGAATAAGCCTGCGCTTTAGTCAGCACTTCGCGATCGCTGCCACCAAAACCCATTTTGCGCAATGTGCTCAGATGCGGACGTTCATGCGGCGGCAAAATCCCCTGTGCAAAACCGAGATCGGCCAGCGATTTCATTTTCAGCAAGCCCTGTTTTGCCGCCAGACGCGGGTTCGCCACCGCATTCTGGTTTTTAGTCGAAGCTTCATTGCCAAACGACAGCCCCGCGTAATGGTGCGTCGGCCCGACTAAGCCGTCAAAATTTGCTTCACATCCAGACATTGCTGTCTCCTCAGGTTGTACGGAAATCAATACCAGGCGACAGCGTCGCAGGGAGTTCCAGCTTGTCTGTTTCCAGCGAGGCCATCGGCCAGACACAATAATCCGCCGCATAATAAGCACTTGGGCGGTGATTGCCTGAAGCACCGATGCCACCAAAAGGCGCGTTGCTCGATGCGCCAGTCAGCGGTTTGTTCCAGTTCACAATGCCCGCCCTTGCTTCCAATAATAGCTGCTCAAACTGAGAGCGCTCAGCAGAGATAAGCCCGGTGGCCAGCCCGAAACGGGTCTGATTGGCGAGGGCGACGGCATTATCGAAATCGCTGTAACGGTAAATGCTCAGCAACGGGCCGAAGTATTCTTCATCAGGAATGCCCGCCACACCGGTCAGATCGATAATCCCCCGGTGTCAGCAGGGTATTGAGCGGATCCGGGCGCGTCAGCAACAGCAGAGGTTTACCGCCCAGCGCCAGCAGTTCGTCCTGTGCTTTGAGCATATTGCGTGCCGCCACGTCAGAAATCACACCGCCCATAAACGGCTGCGGATCATCATTCCAGCCGCCCACGCGCAGTTGCATGGTGACATCGAGCAAACGCGCGATAAATGCATCACCTGCCGCGCCCTCTTTCACCAGCAGACGGCGTGCACAGGTACAACGCTGTCCGGCAGAAATAAACGCCGACTGAATAGTCAGATTAACCGCTGCATCAATATCTTCTACCGGCTCGACAATCAGCGCGTTGTTGCCGCCCATTTCCAGCGCCAGAATTTTTTCAGGCTGACCGGCGAGCTGGCGGTGCAACTGATAGCCGGTGCCCGCGCTGCCGGTAAATAGCAGACCGTCGATATTGCCGCACGCTGCCAGCGCCTCACCGGTCGAACGACCGCCTTGTACCAGATTCAGCACACCTTCCGGCAGCCCGGCCTGTTGCCACAATTTCACCGTTTCCTCGGCAGTTTTGGGCGTCAGTTCGCTCGGTTTGAAGACCAGCGTGTTGCCCGCCAGCAAGGCCGGAACGATATGGCCGTTCGGCAGATGTCCGGGGAAATTATACGGACCAAAAACCGCCAGCACGCCATGCGGCCGGTGGCGCAGCACGGCTTCACCGTCGGGCATGGCGGTGTGTTTCTCGCCAGTGCGTTGCTGGTTGGCTTCCAGTGAAATCGACACCTTGCCGATCATCGCCTGAATCTCGGTCAGCGTCTCCCAGCGTGGTTTGCTGGTTTCCAGACTGATAATTTCCGCCAGCCGTGCTTTATGTTCCGTCAGTAAATCCGCAAAACGTTGAATCACTTCGGCGCGTTCGGCCACGGTTTTACGTGCCCAGGCGGGAAATGCCGTGCGGGCGGCTGTACAGGCAGCATCGACATCTTCCGCATTGGCGCTCAGTGCCGACCACAACAACGTATTATCTGCCGGATTGGTTTTGTTCAGTTGCGCGCCTTGTCCGCTGCGCCACTGGCCCTGAATAAAAAGTGCAGGTTGCATCATGCGAGACTTTCCTTTTTGAGAATAGGGGTTGCAGGAGCCGGTTTATCGCCGGGGAAAAGCGCCACGGCGCGCAGGGTATCGCCCTCGCGCAGGCCAAGCATGTCAGCCTCGCGGGAATTAAGCGTCAGTGAATCGGCTGAATCTCCACCCGGCACCAGCAGGGCGCGGAAATGCTGATATTGCTCGTTGGCCACCAGGTACAGCGGCTCATCACGACCGCTGCGGTGTTCCGCCAGCCGCACCGGCAACAGACGGCTTTCTTTGACGGCGCGTAACTGATCGATTTCACCTTCGAGCGTCGGACCGGCATCGAAGATATCCACATAACCTTCGTAACGCAGCCCTTCACCTTCAAGTACGGCACGCGCCGGGGCGGTTTGCGGATGCACTTCGCCGATCACTTCACGGGCCTCATGGCTGAGCAATTCGGTATATAAAGGATGCTTTGGCATCAGTTCGGCAATAAAGGATTTCTGTCCCATGCCGGTCAGACGGTCAGCTTCGGCGAATTCCATACCAAAAAAATGACGCCCGACGCTGTCCCAGAACGGGGAATGGCCGCTGTCGTCAGACATGCCGCGCATCTCCGCAATTACCTTGCGGGAGAAATACTCACGAAATGCCGCCAGAAACAGGAAACGGACCTTCGACAACAGTTGCCCGTTTTTGCCGTGACGGCAGTCCGGATCGAGGAACAGCGTGCAAAGTTCGGTATAACCGGTGTGATCGTTACTCAGAAACAGCGTCGGTACCGGCTTATAAATATTCAGGCTTTTGGAGGCGTGCACCAGCGTGCCGAGGCGAAAGTTGTACCACGGCTCACTCAGCCCGACCGCCACTTCAATAGCGCTGACGCCGACAACTTTTTGCTGTTCGGTGTCTTCGAGCACGAACAGATAGCCCTGTTCGCCTTTTTCCAGGCGACCTTCCCAGGTCGCCACTGAGCGCTCAATGCGCCCGCGTAAATGCGCTTCATCCTTGGGCAAAGACGTTAAACCGATGCCGGTTTTGCCTGACAACTGCAGGATATCGGCGAGATCGCCGGGCCGCACAGGTCGAATCAACATCATGATGCTCTACCTCATTTAACCCAAAGAATCACACGCACAGGCGCGCGACAGCCCGCTCAAGGCGGTTCAGCCCTTCTTCAATATCCGCGCCCGGAATAATCAGTGATGGCGCAAAGCGCAGTACATTTGGCCCGGCAATCAGGGCGATCAGTCCTTCTTCTGCCGCCAGCGTGTTCAGCTGTTTGGCCTGATCTTTATACCGTTCACTCATCACAGCGCCGATCAGCAGCCCCTGCCCGCGCACTTCGCTGAATACCTTATAACGGTCATTGATGCGTTTCAGACCATCGGCAAACCACTGATGACGCTTTTGCACACCGGACAACACCTCCGGCGTGTTAATCAGCTCGAAGACTTTGCCCGCCACCGCCGTCGCCAGCGGGTTACCGCCGTAAGTGGTGCCGTGCGTGCCCGGCTGGAATAACGCAGCATAGCGGTCAGTGGTCAGCATCGCGCCAATCGGGAAACCGCCGCCCAGCGCTTTGGCACTGGTCAGAATGTCCGGCACCACGCCGTAATGCTGATACGCATACAGCTCGCCGGTACGCCCGACGCCGGTCTGTACTTCATCGAAAATCAGCACAGCCTGATGTTTGTCACACAGCTCACGCAGACCTTGCAGGAAACCGGCCTCTGCCGGTACCACACCGCCTTCGCCCTGGATCGGCTCGACAATCACGGCACAGGTGCGGGAAGAAATCTGGCTGGCAACGGCGGCCAGATCGTTAAACGGCAGATGGGTAATCGCCTGCGGTAAAGGCGCAAAATCTTCTGAATATTTCGGCTGACCGCCGGTCGTCACCGTAAACAGCGTGCGGCCGTGGAACGCGTTTTTGAAGGCGATGATTTCATTCTTTTCGCCGCCGGATTTATTACCGTACAGCCTGGCCAGTTTCAGCGCCGCTTCGTTGGCTTCCGCGCCGGAGTTACAGAAAAACACTTTGTCCGCAAAGGTGGCGTCGATCAGTTGCTTCGCCAGACGCAGCACCGGTTCGTTGGTGTAACCGTTGCCCAGATGCCAGACTTTATCCGCCTGTTCATGCAGGGTTTTACGAATTTCCGGATGCGCATGTCCCAGCGCATTCACGGCAATCCCGCCTGCGAAATCGACATAATCTTTACCCGTCTGATCCCACAGCCAGGATCCTTCGCCACGCACAGGAATAAACGCCGCCGGGGCATAAACCGGCACCATCCAGTCATCAAAGTTCTGGCGGCTGACGTTTTGTGGTTGCTGTTGGTGTTCCATATAAACCTCTTTTTCGCTGATTTCAGGGTGCACCCCCCCGTCCCCCATACAGACAGGAAGTGCACCGGGTTCCGATGTTTTTGCACATTTAGCGGGCAATCGCGCTGGCGAGAAATGGCAGTTGCTAATTTGTTATTTAAAAGTTAACAAATAATTTCACTCAGTCTCATCATAGATTGCAGTCTTCATGCCAGCAAAGGAAAAAAGTGAATAAAAAAAATGACATCGAGAAAAAACAACCACTTAAAATCGCCTGTTATTCACTTTAATTGCATAAAAAATGAATAAAAGAAAAAATCCCCTTTTGCAGCAACGAGGGCACAAGAATGAGTATGCAGGGAAATATTTTGATTTCGGGTGGAATGTTTTATGCAGGATTGTGATCCGGCGCGGATCACCCGCGCTTCAATGCAGAGCAATGCCAGATAAAGGTGCAACAGCGCACGATTTTGGCGCACCCGCGTCCCGTGACGCTGCTCACAGTCTGTGCAAATAAAAAAAACCACGCGGTCTTTCTTTCAGGAAAAAGACCGTTATTACTTTCTCATGTTTCTTAATTGTTAAATATTAGGTATTTTTTTGTTTAATTGTTATCGGTAACATTTATCAAATCCCAGGCTATGATGGTTTTTATATTTTTAATTAACTTAATTTTTACATATAAAACCACTTAATTTAACATTTTAGGACTTTGATCACATTCCGTTCACGACCACGCGAAAACAGCTTTCCCCTTAAGTTAATCTCTGAATGTGGAATAAATAACCACCACCCGTTCCCTACACCAAAACAGAACCTCATAAGAAAGGTACAGACATGAAATTTAACCTCGCATTAGTCAGTGCATGTGTGGTTTCAGCATGCATGTTATTCACAACACCGTCGTTCGCCGCCAAACCCTATGACATTGCCGTCGTCGCTAAAGTCACCGGTATTCCCTGGTTCACCCGCATGGAAGTCGGCGTAAAAGAAGCCGCGCAGAAGCTGGATGTCAACGCCTATCAGGTAGGCGCATCCACGCCGGATCCGGCACAGCAGGTCAAAGTGATTGAAGATTTGATCGCCAAAAAAGTCGACGCCATTATCGTGGTACCGAACGACGCCAAAGTGCTGGAGCCGGTGCTGAAAAAAGCCCGTGATCAGGGCATCGTGGTGTTAACACATGAATCTCCCGATCAGCAGATTGGTCAGTGGGATATCGAAACCATCGACAGCCAGAAATATGCCGAAGCCAATATGGACGAGCTGGCGAAAGATATGGGCGGCAAAGGCGGTTATGCGATTTATGTCGGTTCCCTGACCGTGCCATTGCATAACGCATGGGCTGATGCCGCCATTAAATATCAGAAAGAAAAATACCCGGACATGCATGAAGTCACTTCACGCCTGCCGGTCGCAGAAAACATCGATAAGTCTTACTCCACGACGCTCGATTTAATGAAAACCTACCCTGACCTGAAAGGGATTATCGGTTTCGGTTCGCTCGGCCCGATCGGTGCCGGTCAGGCCGTTCAGCAGAAACGTGCGAAAAATAAAATTGCCGTTGTCGGTATCGCTATGCCAGCTCAGGCCGCGCCCTATCTGATGCGTGGCGATATTAAGAAAGTGCTGTTGTGGGATCCGAAAGATGCCGGTTACGCCTTAGTCACCGTTGCTGACCAGATGTTGCAGGGTAAAGAAGTGACTAAAGATCTGAGCATTGACGGGCTGGGCAAAGCTGATGTGGATATGGATAAGCATGTGATCCGCTTTAATAAAATTCTGGAAGTCACACCAGAGAATGCGAAATCACTTGGCTTCTGATTTAACTTTTTAATGCTTTTATTTACCGGATATTTACCGGAGATAAATTTATCTCCAGCGCCACACCAGGCAAATAGAAACAGATACGGCGATGTTTGCTGTGCCGTATCTGAATTTCTAATCAGACATTGAAAACTTATACCCTAAATAATTCGAGTTGTGGGAAGGCGGCAAATGAGTGAATCCCGATGAGCTTACATAAGTAAGTGATTCGGGTGAGCGAGTGCAGTCAACGCATCCACAGCGCGAAGTATGAAGGGTATGTTGTAAGGATAATGTGATGAATACTCTCACTCCGTCGTCCAGTTCGCGCACGTCCCCTGCCCCTGCTGAGGCCTTTATCAGCCTCGAAAAAATCAGTAAAAAATTCCCCGGCGTATTAGCGCTGGATAATGTCAGCCTGACGCTGAATAAAGGCGAAGTGCATTGCCTCGCGGGTCAGAATGGCTGCGGCAAGAGCACCATTATTAAAGTCATTTCCGGGGTCTATCAGCCGGAAAAAGGGGCGGCGATTACCCTCGACGGGAAATTATTTCATACCCTGACGCCACAACTTTCTTCTTATTACGGCATTCAGGTTATTTATCAGGATTTATCTTTATTCCCGAATTTATCGGTGGCTGAAAATATCGCTATTCACCGTTATTTACCGGGCGGCGATTTCTGGGTACATCGCGAGGCAATGCGCAAAAAAGCGGTCGCGGCGATGCAACGCGTCGGCGTCTCTCTGGACCCGGATCGTAAAGTCGAAAAGCTGTCGATCGCCGACCGTCAGTTAGTGGCAATATGCCGCGCAATCGCCGCTGACGCCAGTCTGGTTATCATGGATGAACCAACCGCCTCACTGACCCGCACCGAAGTAAACGGTCTGCTGCGGGTGGTGAATGAGCTGAAAGCCGCCGGTATTTGCGTGGTGTTTGTCAGCCACCGTCTTGATGAAGTGATGGAAGTCGCTGACCGTATCAGCGTGATGCGTGACGGTAAACTGGTCGGCACCTATCCGGCCAGCGAACTCGACAGCAATGAGCTGGCCTTCCTGATGACCGGACAGCGTTTTACCTACAGTCATCTGCCGCACCGTGCGCCCGCAGACGTGACGCCGCTGCTGGAAGTCCGCCGCCTGAGCCGCAAAGGTCAGTATCAGGATATTTCGCTGTCGCTGCGTCAGGGCGAGATCACCTCGATTATCGGTCTGCTCGGTTCAGGGCGAACCGAGCTGTGTCTGAGCCTGTTTGGCATGAGCCAGCCGGACAGCGGGGAAATCCGCGTTAACGGCAATGCGGTGAAATTCCACAGCAACCGCGACGCCATCCGCCACGGTATTGCTTATGTGTCGGAAGACCGTCTGACACAAGGGTTGATCATGGAGCAATCCATTTACGACAACACGCTGGTATCGATTTTCGACAAATTGCACACCCGCGCAGGGCTGATGGATCACCGCAAAGCAGCGTCAGTGGTCAAAGACCTGATCCGTGATCTGAACATTAAAGTGTCGGACAGCGGCCTGCCAGTGAAAACCCTGTCCGGCGGCAATGCGCAGCGTATCGCTATCGCCAAATGGGTGGCGACGCAACCACATATCCTGATCCTCGACTCCCCCACGGTGGGCGTCGATATCGCCAACAAAGAAGGGATTTATCGCATCGCACGTGATCTGGCGGAGTCCGGCATGGCAGTGCTGATGATTTGCGATGAAATCCCGGAAGCTTATTACAACAGTCACCGCGTGCTGGTGATGCGCAAAGGCGAACTGGTGGCGGAATTCGCCCCACACCAGAGCAGCGAAGCGCAAATTGCGGAGGCGATCAATGGATAATAAATCTCTCTCGAAACTGTTTTCTCAGCACGAATTCTGGCTGGGATTACTGGTTCTGCTGCTGGTGATTGGCCTGAGTGTCAGCACCAGTGAATTTATGACGCTCGGCAACCTGACCGATGTCGCCACCAGTTACACCATTCTCGGTATTCTGGCCTGTGGCCTGTTTGTGGTGCTGATCGCCGGTGGCATCGACATCTCCTTCCCGGCCGTCACCTCCATCGGTCAGTACGTGATGGCGAGTTACATCATTCATCATGGCGGCAGCTTTCCGCTGGCGTTTGCCATGTCGATGGGTACCGGTTTGTTACTCGGGCTGGTGAACGGTTTTCTGGTTTACTGGCTGCGCGTTCCGGCCATTATTATCACCATTGCCACGCTGAACCTGTTCTACGGTTTGCTGGTGTATCTGACCAACGGCACCTGGCTGTACGGTTTCCCTGACTGGTTTATGAACGGCATTAACTGGTTCTCCTTTACCGCTGCCGATGGCTATGACTATGGCCTGACGCTGCCGCTGCTCAGCCTGCTGGGCGTGATTATCGCCACCGGCGTGCTGATGAACCGCACCCGCGTGGGACGTCAGATTTACGCGATGGGCAGCAACCGTGACGCCGCGTCGCGTCTCGGTCTGAACATCCTGCGGCTACATTTTTACGTCTACGGTTTTATGGGATTGCTGGCGGGTATCGCTGCCGTGGTGCAGGCACAAATTACGCAGTCGGTGGCACCTAACTCACTGCTCGGTTATGAGCTGACGGTACTGGCGGCGGTGGTCTTAGGCGGCACCAGCATGACCGGCGGACGCGGCTCGCTCACCGGCACCATTCTCGGTGTGATGCTGCTGGCCTTCCTGCAAAACGGTCTGACACTGCTGAGTATTTCGTCTTACTGGCATCAGGTTTTCAGCGGCGTGATCATTCTGGTCAGCATCAGCAGCACCGCGTGGAATGAAAAACGCAAACTGGCAAAGGGGATGTGACATGACAACCTTAAACCGATTCTTCCCCGGCGACCGCATCATCCGTTTGCAGTTGCTGATCATCGTCGCCGTTGCCGTGTTGTTCTCATTCACGCTGGGCGGCAGTTTCTACAGCGTCGGTAATTTCCAGTCGATCTCTTCGCAGTTGCCGATTCTGGGCATGCTGGCGCTGGGGATGGGCATCACCATGCTCACCGGCGGTATCAACCTTTCGGTCATTGCCGGTGCCAATGCCTGTTCGCTGGTCATGGCGGCCATTCTGGTGGCACATCCGGATCAGCCGCAATATTTCGTGCTGGCGATGCTCGCCGGTCTGGCTGTCGCGGTTGTCATTGGTGTACTTAACGGCGCGCTGATTGCGTATATCGGTGTCTCACCGATTCTGGCAACGCTCGGCACCATGACACTTATCGCCGGGCTGAATATTCTGCTGACCAACGGCGCGGTGATTTCCGGCTTCCCGGCGGCGATTCAGTATCTGAGCAATGGCAGTCTGCTGGGCATTCCCGTCGCCCTGCTGCTTTTCCTGCTGGTGGCGCTGTTGTTGTGGGTTTTACTCGAACACACCACGCTTGGCCGCAGTTTGTATCTGATGGGTTCCAACGAACAGGCCACGCGCTTCAGTGGCGTCAATACGCACAAAGTGACCATCGCGGTGTATGTGCTTTCCGCCCTGCTCGGCTGGGGCGCGGCACTGCTGATGATGTCCAAATTTAACTCGGCAAAAGCAGGCTACGGTGACTCGTATTTGCTGGTAACCATTCTGGCCTCCGTGCTCGGCGGAATTAACCCCGACGGCGGCTTCGGGCGGGTCATCGGGCTGGTACTGGCGCTGATCGTCCTGCAAATGCTGGAAAGCGGCCTGAACCTGATGGGCGTCAGCAGTTACCTGACAATGGCTCTGTGGGGCGGCGTCCTGATCCTGTTTATCGCTCTGCAAAACAGAAAATCTTAAGCGAAAGCTTTTTACCGAAGGGAAAGAACATGGCGAGTTATTTTATTGGAGTAGACGTAGGAACCGGCAGCGCCCGCGCGGCGTCTTCGACATGACCGGCCGCATGGTCGGCCAGGCCAGCCGTGAGATTACGTTGTACCGCCCGAAAGCCGATTTCGTTGAGCAATCTTCTGATGAGATCTGGCAGTCCGTTTGCAATGCCGTGAAAGACGCGGTCAATCAGGCGGACATCAACCCGATTCAGGTGAAAGGTATCGGTTTCGACGCCACCTGTTCGCTGGTGGTGCTGGATAAAGAAGGCAAGCCGCTGACCGTCAGCCCGTCCGGGCGCAGCGAGCAAAACATTATTGTCTGGATGGATCACCGCGCCATTACTCAGGCCGAGCGCATCAACGCCACCGGTCACCGCGTGCTGGAATTCGTCGGCGGGATTATTTCGCCGGAAATGCAGACGCCAAAATTGCTGTGGCTGAAACAGCATATGCCCACCACCTGGAACAACGTCGGCCACCTGTTCGACCTGCCGGATTTTCTGACCTGGCGCGCCACGCAGGACACCACCCGTTCGCTGTGTTCTACCGTCTGTAAATGGACGTATATCGGCCATGAAGACCGCTGGGATCCCAGCTATTTCCGTCAGATCGGACTGGAAGATTTACTGGAAAACAACGCGGCGAAAATCGGCAGCGAAGTGAAAACCATGGGTGAACCGCTCGGACACGGTCTGACCCAGCGTGCCGCTGCAGAAATGGGGCTGATGGCCGGTACCGCCGTCAGCGTTTCCATTATCGATGCCCACGCAGGCAGCCTCGGTATTCTCGGTGCCAGCGGCGCCTCCGGTGAATCGGCCGATTTCGACAACCGCATTGCGCTGATTGGTGGCACGTCCACGGCACATATGGCGATGTCCCGCAGCGCACGCTATATCGGCGGTATCTGGGGGCCATACTATTCGGCCATTCTGCCTGATTACTGGCTGAACGAAGGTGGACAATCCACTACCGGGGCGCTGATTGACCATGTGATTCAGTCGCATCCGTGTTATCAGGATTTACTGAAACAGGGCAAAGACAGCGGCAAAACCATCTATGAAGTGCTCAACGGCATTTTGCGAAAAATGGCCGGTGAACCGGAGAATATTGCCTTCCTGACCAAAGACATTCATATGCTGCCCTATTTCCACGGCAACCGTTCACCGCGCGCTAACCCGACGCTGACCGGTACGCTGACCGGCCTGAAACTCTCGCGTACGCCGGAAGACATGGCGCTGCATTATCTGGCCACCATTCAGGCGCTGGCGCTGGGCACCCGCCACATTATCGAGACCATGAATCAGAGCGGATATCGCATTGATACCATGATGGCAAGCGGCGGCGGCACCAAAAATCCGGTGTTTGTGCAGGAACATTCCAACGCCACAGGCTGCGCGATGTTATTGCCGGAAGAAAGCGAAGCGATGCTGCTCGGCAGTGCCATGATGGGCACCGTCGCGGCGGGCGCCTACGACTCTTTGCCAGAAGCGATGGCCGCCATGAGCCGCATCGGCAAAACCGTGACACCGCAAACCAACAAAATTAAAGAGTATTACGACCGTAAATACCGCGTATTTCATGAGATGTACCACGACAGCATGAAATACCGCCGCCTGATGCAGGGGGAAACCCAATGAATGCGGATGAAGAATTTACCCTGGCGTGTCAGGGCTGGCAGACCTACAGTCAGGAATTACTGGCGTTACAGCATCATCTCGATGCTGATATATGGCAGCAGTTACTGACGCTGGTCACCGGCTGTACGGGCAAAATTGCCGTCACCGGCGTCGGCACGTCGGGCATTGCCGCGCGGAAAATAGCCCACATGCTGGCGTGCGTCGAGCAACCGGCGGTGTATCTGAGCGCCACCGATGCCGCCCACGGTGACCTGGGATTTATGCGCAGCAACGACCTGATGATCCTGATTTCCCGTGGCGGCAATTCTGAAGAGCTGACGCGCCTGTTACCGACGCTGAAAGCCAAAGGTGTGGCAATCATCAGTGTGACGGAGAATCTGGATTCGGCGATTGCCCGCGCCGCCACGCTGGTGGTGAAAACGCATATCCGGCGGGAAATCGACCCGCTCAATATGCTGGCCACCACGTCTGTGGTGCTGGTGCTGGCGGTGTTCGATGCATTGTGCGGCAATATCATGCTGCGTAACGGTTTCGATCAGCAAAGCCTGCTGAAAGTGCATCCGGGCGGAAATGTGGGCAAGACGCTGCGTGAGCAGGATCTGTGAACAACATCCTCAACCTTTAATCTCTTCCGCCACCAGCGCCGCCAGAATGGAGATGGCGCGCGCGGTGTGCGGCCCCCATTCGAAAGAGGTATTGATACGGATGCAATGGCTGAAGCGCTTGTCGGCAGAAAACATGGTGCCGGGCGCGACGCTGACGCCTTTTGTCAGCGCGCGCTGATAGACCCGCGCCGCATCCACATTGTCACCCAGATCCAGCCACAGAAAATAGCCGCCTGCAGGTTGCGTCACCGACACCTGCGCCGGAAACTCCGCCAGAATCGCATGACGCATCGCCATCTGCCGTTGTTCGAGTACGCGCCGTAAGCGTCGCAGATGGGTATCGTAACCTCCCTGCTGCGCCCCCTTTTGCAGATAATCGGCTAACGCCAGCTGAACCGGCACGCTGGCCGATAACGTGCTCATCAGTTGCAGGCGCTGAATACGTTCAGCATAAGCCCCCGCCGCCACCCAGCCCACGCGAAAGCCCGGCGCGAGGGATTTCGAAAACGATGAGCAATGCAGAATGTCGCTGCGATAATCTGACGCCTTCAGCGGCACCGTTCGTTCGCTGCCAAAATACAGTTCGCTGTATACGTCGTCCTCGATCAGAGCCACTTTATGTCCCTGCAAAATACTCACCAGCCGTGCTTTTTTCTCCGGCGGCAAACTGCATCCGAGCGGGTTCTGAAAACTCGACATCAGCCAGCAGGCTTTGATCGGATAAAGTTTCAGCGCCTGTTCCAGCGCATCGGGATCCATGCCGTAACGCACGTCAGTCGGAATGGCGATGGCTTTTAATTTGCGCCGTTCAATCGCCTGCAATACGCCGTAAAAAGCCGGTGATTCGATAGCAACCCAGTCACCTGGCTCTGTCACCACCTGCAAACTTAACCCGAGCGACTCCATCGCACCCGACGTAATGACGATTTCATCGGGCGCGACTTCAATACCATTTTGTGCATAGCGCTGTGCAATGCTGCGGCGCAGTTCTTCATTACCCGGTGGCAGATTCGCAATGGCGCTGTGCGGGGACATCCGGCGCACCGCGCTGGCCAGGGAACGCGCCAGACGTGGCTGCGGAAAAAGTGTCGGATCAGGAAACGCAGAACCGAGTGGCACCACGGCGGGATCTTGCCCGGCTTTGAGAATGTCGAAAATGGCGTCATTGACGTCCACCTGCTCTGCAGCATGCAAATACCCGTCGGGAGATGGGCGCACCGGCCGCTGTATACCCGCTGCCACGTAATAACCGGACTGCGGACGCGCGACAATCACCCCCTGACTTTCCAGCAACTGATAGGCCTGCAAAACCGTCATCAGACTCAGGCCAGACTGTTTGCAGGTATCACGTAAGGAAGGCAGCCGGTCGCCCGGCAACCAGACCTGCGTATCAATTTGTCTGCGCAACGTACGCGCCAGCGTTTCATAACGGGATTGAGTCATAATTCATCAGTACTGTTATAGGAAGTGTTAATCAAATGATAACTATTATGCCTGATTTTGCGCTTTTCCCCGGAGTAAACTGCTCATCAACAGCAATCAATGTTTACCCGGGAGGTATGGCGGCGAAACATTCGCCATGGTAATGTGTTAATTCATCGCATTACTCAGATTTATCTGAGCTTCCCTTCACACCTGTTCGCGCAACCTTACGCTTTCTAAACACTTTCTCCATGATCGCTGGAAAAGTAACACCACGCCTTTCACTCTTTTACATCCACACCGCATTACTATTCATTGGATTGCGTAGACTTGTTTTCGTCGAAACAAAACGGGCGAATTGCCTGAATCTCCAATGAGGAATTTAATTATGCGTAAACTTACCGCAATGATTGTGGCTTCAACTCTGGCTTTGAGCTCTGCTTCTTTCGCATTTGCTGCTGAAACCGCAGCCACACCGGCCACTGATGCCACGACCGCGACGCACGGCAAAATGCTGCATCATAAAGGACCGCAACATATGAACCCGTTTGCGGCGCTGAACCTGACTGAGCAGCAGAAAACGCAGATGAAAGAAATCATGAAAGACAGCGGCGCGCGCCCTGACCGCGCAGCGATGAAAGCCCAGATGGATCAGATGCACAACCTGGTGGCTTCCGACAGCTTCGATGAAGCCAAGGTGAAATCGCAGATTGATACCATTACCAAAGCACAGTCTGATCGTATGCTCGACCGTGCCCGCGCAGAGAACAAAATGTATAACCTGCTGACACCAGAGCAGAAAAAACAGTTCAATGAGAACTACCAGAACCGCGCGGCCAAAATGGAACAGATGCGTGACCACAAACCGGGTCAGGAAAAACCAGTAACCGCTGAATAATCGCTGAGTCTTAATAAAAAGCCCGATCAATTCTCTTGATCGGGCTTTTTTATTATCAAGAACTCAAAACATACGATCAGTGAGGCATATCTATTTCTGAAGTCTGCATCAGTAACTCTTCATTATTCATATTATTCATCCATCCCAGACCATTTTTCGCTTCGAGCGTATAATCGCTGTTCTCTAATGAAAAGTTAGCAGCCACATAACTGTCATCTGATGACAGCGTAATACTTAAGGGAAACTTTCTGTTCAACGATACCGGGGTGAAATAGCCCGATAAACGGCGAATCCCTTCAAAAGATTGCTCCTTTTCAATAGTTCCGGTAACCCTTTCGCCCTGATCTGTTATGGCAATGGAAAAGGTATTTCCGGGTTTCAATTTTTTAAGCAACGCTGTATCGATACGAATAAATATCCGTCCGTCATTGAGCTGTTTTTCACCAAGATAATCAAAAGATTGTTTTATAGAGTGGATTTCAACAGCCTGTGCTTTTGTGATAAGCATCGGTGACGTATATTCATGATTATCAGTATTGGCAGTACTTGCCGATACCGGGGAAACAGAAACAAGCAAGCCAGATAAGATGGCAGCAACCAGCAAAGGTGATTTAGGCATTTATATTTCCTCCGGTTAGCGATATGCAGCAACAGTTGCCGAGAATTCATTTATGGCACGTACAGCATCAAATTGGTTTTCGATTCCCATCGGGATGCCATAATCTTCGGTATAACGGTAAGGCGTTGCATAGAAAGGAATCGCATTGCCCGCCATAATTGAGGAGACTTTGGTATAGCCCTGAGCATAGTTCGAACCTTCACCACCATGACTGAGTCCCATGTTATGTCCAAATTCATGGCGCATAACAGTGGTGCCACAATTTACAGAACCGGTTGCGACCATATTAAAGGCAGATGATCTAACCCAGGCCAGGCCACAACCTTCTTCTGTACCGGTAAAATAAATGGCATCAGCATGCAGTTTGTCACGCAGTTGCTGAACTTCAGGGTCGCTGCGCAGTGCAGATAATGGATCACCCAGCGCCTTCCATCCCGGAGCGGCTTTAATCTTGACAATATCAGCCTGACGCAAGCGGAAGTTTGCTCCCGAATTTTCTAATGCTTCATTAGTTAAAGCGAAACTTTCAAACATTCTTGCGCGCATGGCGGCTTCACCCAAACGGTCAGCCGCCTTATCGCTATACAGTAAAAGCATATTTATAATACGTGTTTCTTGTTCCCAGATACCCCGGTCATTCATTTTAAATGCTGTCGTGTCACCATTATTGACCCGCCCCAGGCGCGTACCGGCAGCACTGACATCGAATCCCCACAGAGCGTGGGAGATAACAACAACGCGATCGCCTCGTTTCGCATCCATCGGTAATTTTAAATTGGCGACATAATTAGCGTCAGCAGACTCCACGTTCGTCACCGGATGAATCAATGTCGGAAGATTCCCTCCGGAGAGTTTACCCGCCTGATAAGTGTCTACGGGGCTTTTGATAATGGTCCACAATCCTTTTTCACTGATAAATGTAAACTTGTACTCATCCCCTTTTTTAATTTTCAGCGAGCCTTCGTAGTCAATATGTGAGTTACTGATCTCTGACAACTGAGCGGAATCTGATTTAATTCTGATTTGATCCCTGTCTCCTGCTTTGGCAGGTAAAGTAATATGAAATGACATTCCCTCTTTGATATCAAGCAGGGTCCGGGGCGAAGTCGGATAAGGCACTTCAGGCATAGTTTTACCCATATCTATAACCCTCAGCGGTGCCTGTTCAATCACCCACGCAGACTTATTAGCATGATAAACAAATGTATAGGTGTCGCTCGTTTTTAATATTGTCGAGGAAGGATATAACTGGTTTTCACCGCTAATTGAAGAATCCCATGTCGCGTCCGAGCGAACCGTAACAATATCTCCGTCCTTACCGGATTTTGGCAAATATAATTTTTTAAACCATCCACCATTGTACATATCAAAGAAGGTGATTTTTTTATGATTCTCATCAAGTCTTTCAGAATGGCCCTCCGGATTTAAATAAGAGACATTGTCACCGCTAATAACCCATTTATTTTTTGAGGATGAATAAGTAAACTTGTATTTCTCACCACTTTTTATTGCCAGCTGGCTAATGGCAATATCGACATTTCCGGCCAAAATATTGGTAGTGTATGTGGCGCTCGAAGTAATCTCTACTACCGCATTATTCTTCGCACTCGCAGGTAACGAGACCGGTGAAGTCCAGTTACCGTCAGCTAATTTATAATCAACCTTGTCATAACCTGAAGGTATTAATCCGCCTACGTCATGCGGGGTTACTGCAATCTCCGCAGCATACGTTGTAGATATGGCAACAGGACTTATCAGCAAAGCCGTTAATAATCCAGTTTTATTCATAATGATTCCTTTTATGATTTATTGTTATGCGAAAGACAAAATAGCAAAGCAATGAAATAACATAAATAACCAGTACGCCCCTGAATATATAATTAAGTAAACTTAAAACGTCACGATAAAATAAATAAAAAATTCAAACATAAAAAAATAATGTTCAACGAAAGTTTTTACGCATAAATGGATAGCTTAGCGATCTCACTAAATTGTGTAATTAATGCACCTTACATCACACTATTTACATTTACTTAACGCAAAACATTTATAGGTTGCGATTTTTAAACAATAATTCAGCAAAATTACACTCTGTGACCACACCCTACGTCCATTTAAAACAGCGCTGTCATGAAAAAGCGCTCACTCATAAGGAGTTGTACATCATGAAAAGCGTCAAGTCCGGGATAACCTGGCTGGTGGTGGCGTTAATCGGGGCTTTTGCCTTTGGAATGCTGGCCCTGAGCCGGGGCGAACATGTTAACGCCCTGTGGCTGGTGGTCGCTGCCGTTGCCTGTTACAGCATTGCCTACCGTTTCTACAGCCTGTTTATCGCAGAAAAAGTCTTCGAACTCGATGACAAACGCATGACACCTGCCGAGCGTCGTAACGACGGGCTGGATTATGTGCCGACCAATAAATGGGTTTTGTTCGGCCACCACTTTGCCGCCATCGCAGGCGCGGGTCCGCTGGTCGGCCCGATACTGGCTGCGCAAATGGGTTTCCTGCCGGGCACGATCTGGATCCTGGTCGGCGTGATGCTCGCCGGTGCGGTGCAAGACTTCCTGATCCTGTTCATCTCCACCCGTCGTGACGGCCGTTCACTGGGCGAAATGGCAAAGCAGGAACTGGGCAGTTTCGCGGGCGTGATCACCATGCTCGGCGCGCTGGGCGTGATGATTATCATTCTTTCCGCGCTGGCGTTAGTGGTCGTCAAAGCGCTGGCCGATAGCCCGTGGGGTCTGTTCACCATTGCCGCGACCATTCCCATTGCCCTGTTTATGGGCATCTATATGCGTTTTCTGCGTCCGGGGAAAATTGCAGAAGTGTCGGTGATTGGCTTCGTGCTGATGATGCTCGCCATCGTTTACGGCGGCAACGTCGCGGCGGATCCTTACTGGGGACCGTTCTTTACCCTGCACGGCACCACGCTGACCTGGGTGCTGGTGATCTATGGGTTTATTGCCTCAGTATTGCCGGTCTGGCTGCTGCTGGCACCGCGCGATTATCTCTCAACGTTCCTGAAAATAGGCGTCATTGTCGGGCTGGCGGTCGGTATCGTCTTTGCTATGCCAGAGATGAAAATGCCAGCGGTTTCGCGCTTTATTGACGGCAGCGGCCCGGTATTCTCCGGCAGCCTGTTCCCGTTCCTGTTTATCACTATCGCCTGCGGGTCGATTTCCGGTTTCCATGCGCTGGTCTCGAGCGGCACAACGCCGAAGCTGATTGAGCGCGAAAGCCATATCCGCTTTATCGGCTACGGCGCGATGCTGATGGAGTCGTTCGTGGCAATCATGGCGCTGATTTGTGCGTCGGTTATCGACCCGGGGGTGTATTTTGCGATGAACTCTCCGGCGGCGCTGATCGGCACCACGGCAGAGAGCGCTTCACAGGTGATTAACGGCTGGGGCTTTGTCATCACGCCAGACATTCTTACGCAAATAGCCAAAGATGTCGGCGAGCAGTCAATCCTTTCCCGTGCCGGTGGCGCACCGACCTTCGCTGTCGGGATGGCACACATCATCACCGATGTGTTTAACAGCCGCGCGATGATGGCCTTCTGGTATCACTTCGCGATCCTGTTCGAAGCCTTATTTATTCTGACCGCAGTGGATGCCGGTACCCGCGCCTGCCGCTTTATGGTGCAGGATCTGGTGGGTGTCGCCGTCCCTTCGCTGGCGAATAACCGTTCGTGGATCGGCACCTTCGCCGGTACCACCGTCGCGGTTGCGGGCTGGGGCTTCTTCGTTTATCAGGGTGTCGTCGATCCGCTGGGCGGCATAAATACTCTGTGGCCACTGTTTGGTATTGGTAATCAGATGCTGGCCTCGATGGCGTTGATTCTGGGCACCGTGGTGCTGTTCAAAATGAAGAAACAGCGCTACGCCTGGGTCACGATTTTGCCGACTATCTGGCTGTTTATCACCTCGATGACTGCGGGCTGGCAGAAGATTTTCCACGAAAAACCGTCGATTGGATTCCTGGCGCAGGCGAAGAAATTCTCTGCCGGGATCGACAGCGGCGAAATCATTAAACCGGCCAAAACGCTGGCGGACATGCAAACCATCGTGCTGAACAATCAGATCAACGCCATCCTGTGTGGATTCTTTATGCTGGTGGCGGTCACCATGCTGATTTCAGCGTTCTTCGTTATCCGTCGCGCGCTGCAATCGAGCACACCGACAGTGCATGAAACGGCTGTTGTACAACGTCGCGAGGCCCGCCATGTCTGATTCAAGAGCATTATTTAAAACCGCGCGCCCTGCGGCGTTACACGTCATCCGCTGTCAGCCGTTGTTCACCGTGCAGCCCAAACCACACAATGTGACCGGCTGGCTGAAACTGGCGATAAAACGCACTGCTCAGAGTTTTCGCCTGATGGTCGGCGTGCAGGATTATCAGAATTATGTCCGGCACATGAAGGTCAGACACCCGGAAATGACGCCGATGACGGAACGCGAATTCCACCGGCGATGCCTTGAAGCCCGGTTCCCGAGCGAAGGCGGGAAAATGGGGAAATGTCCGTGCTGACATCAGAGTGACCCCTCCGGCTCAGTCACGATGTCGTGTTTTACACCTTCCTCTTCACACAGGGGAAGGTGTCGTCACACCACCTGAAATGCAAAGCCTTTTATATTTTTTAATTGCCCGGTGATGTCAGCCTGAAAACCTCACAGTGAAATGTGTTGTCTTGTGATTTTAGCCCCCTCGTATCTGGTGATAATTTAGCCGCATTAGTTTTATTGAGAATTCATTTTTACTTCTGAGGGCATCACTATGATCGAGGCAACACATATCCGGGACATCCTCCTGATGGATCACCGTATTGTACTTTGCGTCATTGGAATGGCGGCGTGGGGCGGGATTGTTCGCTATATCATGCTCAGGCAGCAGAAACCCATCCTGGATGAAATCAGGGCATGCATGTTGCAGATTGTTGTTTCCTGCTTCAGCGGAATGCTGTTGAGTATTTTCGTTCTGTCACGCAACGCCAACGATGACCGGTTACTGGTCATTGCCGGTTTGGGCGGGGTATTTGCCGGGCCACTTCTCACCCTTATCGGTAAGAGAATCGCTGGCTTTGTTGACAACTACAGTCCGGCGTCTAAATAAGCGCATTCACCTCTTCCCCGGCAAAATCTATGCGCCGGGGATTTTTTTGCCTTGCTCTGGTTAGCTGAATGTTAACGCCCCGCTTAACTCGCCACTAACATCGGCTCTGCCACCGGAGCCGTCTGTTCGAAAACCAGAGACAGCAGGATCTTCTTCACCGCCATGGCTTCCTGCGATAACGCCAGCGTTTCACAAACACACAGCGAAAGCGGAACCTGAATCGCCGGACTGCTGATGCATGACATCCAGGCTTTAGCCGGACCCGTCATGGTGCGGGCAGCGGATTCAGGCAAAATAGTCGCCCCCAGACCGCTGGCAACGGCGGCAGTCAGCGTGGCGGAAGATTCAATTTCACCAATGATATTGGCACTTAAACGGCGCAACGCCATCGCATCATCCACCAGACGGCGGGTGACATTGTGGGAACGCGGCATGAACAGGTTTAGTTTTGCCACCTCAGCCAGTTCGACATATTTACCCGGATTCGGCACAGAATGCGCGCCGACCAGATACAAATCTTCTTTCATCAGCGGCTGACTGCTCAACCCTGAGGCCACGCTGGTGCCATAAAAGACCGCCATATCCATGCGCCCGTTGAGCACTAAATCGCCCAGCGCAGTGCCGAAATTCTCGTTGAGATACAGCAGAATGCCCGGGTGCTGCTTGCGGACAGCCTGTAGCAACGGCAACGCCAGCCCGGAGGCGGCAGTGCCCGGCGCAAGGCCGACAGAAACCTGTCCGCTAAGCGATTGTCCGGCGTTATTCACGGCACTGTGGATTTGGTCGCACTGGCGCAAAATGGCCTGGGCGTGGGAATAAAGAATATTACCTGCTTCGGTAGGAGTGACGCCGCGCTTGGTGCGAATCAGCAATTGTTGCTGCAATTCCCCTTCCAGTGTCGCCAGTTGCTGGCTTAATGCCGGTTGGGCGATATGCAGAACATCAGCGGCCTGTGTCAGGCTGCCAATATCGACGATTTTCACAAAGTATTTCAGACGTCTGAGATTCATCTCTGTCTCCATTTTGCGCGAAAAGGGATAACCCTGGACTGTTGTTATGAAGGTAAGTTATCTACGCAAACGATTAGCGTGACTGATAAAAGCAAGATTTACGCCAATCTCCGGCATGCAGATTAAAAACGCCTGCTTCAGAGGCTAATACCGCAAAATATAAGAGAAAACTATTACGCGTGACGTGTGGAAAACGGAGGGCGCGGGGAATCTCAGAGGGAATTCACTGCGCTGATAAAGAAGGATGCACCAATATCATGCATTCTTATAGGTCACCCTTATAAATTAGCAGGGTTAATAACAGCGATGCCACGAAACAGATTCGCAGCATCACGTCCTGACGTCGCGTTTATATTGACGGGATCATGCCGCCATCGACGCGGATCACCGAACCGGTTACATATGACGCCTGCTGGCTGGCAAGAAACGCCGCCACAGCGCCATACTCTTCCGGTTTACCGTAGCGTTTTGCCGGAATGCTGGCGGCACTTTTTTGCCGCTACCTCTTCGACCGATGTCCCTTCCCGCCCGGCGCGTGCGGCATCGAGCTGACCCAGACGCTGCGTGGAAATACGCCCCGGCACCATCACGTTAACCGTGATGCCGTCACCCGCCACTTCGGAGGCCAGCGTTTTCGACCAGCCGGCCAGCGCCATGCGTAAAGTATTCGACATGCCGAGGTTGGCAATTGGCGCGATCACGCCCGACGACGTGCTGGTAATAATCCGCCCCCAGCCCGCATTGTGCATATCCGGCAGCACTTTATCGGTCAGTTGAATAAGCGAACTCACCATCGTGGAGAACTGAGATTGCCACGCATCCGGCGCGACGCCAGCCGCCTTCGTCGGCGGTGGCCCGCCTGAGTTGTTTATCAGAATACCCACCGGTCCGAATGTGCGGCGGATTTGCATCAGCACATCATCAAAGCTTTCCGGTGCTGTCAGATCCAGCACCCACGCCTGCGCGGTACCGCCCTGTTTTTCAATCAGGCTGACAGTTTCCTGCAACGCACTGAGCGTTCGCCCGCAAACCGCCACCTGAACGCCTTCGCCTGCCAGAGCAGTGGCCATCGCACGGCCTAAACCGCCGCCTGCGCCACTGACCAGCGCCACGCGGCCCTGAATACCAAAATCCATCACTTTTTCCTCTGGTTTATGTAAGACAAAAACAGCGGATCACCCCACTTTGCTGACTTTGTTAAGCACCATCTGATAAGCCGATTGCAGGTGGCTGCGCATCATGTCCGCCGCCGCTTCCATCCGCCCTTCCAGCACGGCGTCGATGATGGCGACATGTTCCTCGCACCATTCGCGCACACGCTGTTTATTGGTGTAACTGCCGAACTCCAGCAGGCGGCGCAGCCGGTTTTGCTGCTGAATTGCCTGTAATACAAAAATATTGCCGCTGAACTCCGCCAGCATTTCATGAAAGGTGGCGTCCGTTTCGAAAATCTGACGGCCATCAACGGCCAGAATATCCGGATGCGTAATCAGATAAATATGCTGCATCCGCAGGCGGCGCAGCGCGCTTTTATCGGCGTGAAAACCTGCCGCCATTAGCGCGCCCGGCTCAATCATCAGACGGAATCCGTAGCCGTTACTCAGCGCTACATCGGTATTCAGGGTCGGTAAGAATGACCAGCCATGCCCTTTGTTGCGAGCGATCAACCCGTCTTCCGCCAGACGCAGCAACGTGCGCGCCAGCACGCCACGATCGACGTCATAGCGCTGGGCGATTTCCGTCTGCGTCAGGGAATCCGGCAACTTTCCGGCGATACGGTCTTTCACCAGTTGCTCGTATAAATCCTGATCATTACTGGCGGGGATATCAATGCTGATGCGCTGAAGTTCATCGAAGGCTTTCAGCAGGAAAAAACCCTGATTGCGTCGCGCTTCGATAATGCCTAATTCACACAGTAATTTCAGGGCAGTACGCACCGGCGTACGCGACACACCGAGCATATCAGCCAGTTGTTGCTCCCTGAGATGATGACCTGGCTCAAATTTTGCTTCACGTATCAGGTCAAGGATTTGGTTTGCCAGACGCCTTCCGCTGGCTGTCGTAGTTTGGGTCATGGAATAGCAGCACCTGAAAGTATTTGTTGTTTAGGTTTGTACAATATCACAAGCCTTGAGGATGGTGAAGTCTGGTTACAAAGCCCCCAAATCGTGCAATTAATGCACCAAAAAAGAGCCTTGACTCACAAATTTAATTGTATTTAATGAGACACAAAGAGCAATCCTGCTCATGGGAAACTGGAGTCTGTCATGTCAAAAAAAGCTTTTTTGCGTCGATATGCCGCCGTCTCTCTGGCCGCTATTTGCCTGAGTGCCCCGTTGTTCAGCCAGGCTGCTGCGCCAGTTCTGGTCAGTAAAGGTCATCTGACGTATGGCACCGCCGCCACGTTCATGCCGTTTGAATTTACTAAAGATGGCAAGCTGACCGGTTTCGATATCGATCTCATCACCGCCCTGTCGAAAAAACTGGCGCTGACACCGGAACCGATGTCGATGGAGTTCAAAGGACTGATCCCCGCGTTGCAGGGCAAACGTCTCGATATCATCAACTCAGCGATGTACATCAACCCGACCCGTTCTGAGCAGGTGGATTTTGTGCCGTACCTGAAAATCGGCAGCCGCGTCATTGTGGCGAAAGGCAATCCGGAAAAAATCACCGGTCGAGATTTGTCCCTGTGCGGCAAAAACATCGCCGTGACGCTGGGCGGCATTGAAGAAAGTCAGGCGCGTGC
Organism: Rahnella sp. NRRL B-41462; assembly: GCF_003263525.1. Lineage (NCBI taxonomy): Bacteria > Pseudomonadati > Pseudomonadota > Gammaproteobacteria > Enterobacterales > Yersiniaceae > Rahnella > Rahnella sp. NRRL B-41462. The sequence continues at coordinate 25,842 of NZ_JYDF01000044.1, forward strand.
AGACAACCAAAAATGTCTGGATGCGAAAAAACCGGCGCTGACCGTGCTGACCTTCCCGGCTGCCACGGATTCCGCCGTCGCAGTGGCACAAAAACGTGCTGATGCAGAATTCCTGTCAACGCCGGGTGCTGTGGCGCTGCTGAGTGAAAAAGGCGATACCTTCGAAGCCGTCGGCGCTGAGTTTGAAGCAGACACGCACATCGGTTTTGCCGTGCGTAAAGGCGATACCGAAATGAAATCGCTGCTGGAAAAAGGCCTTCAGGACGTGGTGAAAGACGGAACTTATCAAAAAATCATCAGCAAATGGCAGTTCCCGGCTTCGGTGTCCATTTTCTGAAACCGTGATGTTAAGTAAAGCGTTGCCCTGACGTTGAGGAAAGTTCATGTCACTTGATCTTGTTTGGCAATACCTGTTCTCACCGGCGTTCTTTCAGGGCGCATTAATGACCTTGTTGTTAACGGTGTGCTCGTTGTTCTTTGGCATTATTGCGGGGCTGGTGCTGGCCCTGCTGCAGGAATCCCGCTTCCGGGCGGGATCCGTTCTGGCCTTCTTCTATCTCTGGTTATTTCGCGGCACACCGGTGCTGTTCCAGATTATTTTCGTTTACAACGTCCTGCCAACCTTCGGCCTGCGCTTCTCCGCTTTCACCTGTGCGGTGATGGCGCTGTCCTTAAATGAAGGGGCGTATATGGCGGAGATTTTACGCTCCGGCTTACAGGCCGTACGCAGCGGGCAGCGAACGGCGGGGATGGCGCTCGGCATGACTCAGAGCCAGATCATGCGCAAGATTGTGTTGCCACAGGCCGCGCGCATCGTGTTGCCGCCGATGGGCAATCAGATGATCAGCATGCTGAAGTCGAGCGCACTGGTGTCGGTGATTGCCGTGCAGGAACTGCTGCTTATCGCCAATCAGACCGCCAGCGCCAGCTTCCGATATTTCGAAGCACTGTGCGCCGCAGGTATTTACTACCTGGTGCTGACTTCCGTATTCATGGTCGGACAGGCCTGGCTGGAACGTTCGCTTGATCCGAAAAAGCGCAAGAAACCCGCGCTGTCACTGACTGAACGCCTGCTGCGCAGCAGCACGCCAAACTGAGGAGAAGTCCGTGAGTCAATCCAAACCGGTTCTGGAAATCATCGGCGTCGATAAACATTTTGGCGCACAACACGTGCTTAAAAACTGTTCACTGAATGTGGTTCAGGGCGAAACCGTGGTGCTGATTGGTCCGTCAGGCTCAGGCAAATCTACCCTGCTGCGCTGCATCAATTTGCTGGAGCCGATCCAGGGGGGGTCGATCTTCTTTCGCAATCAGGACATCACCCACGCCAGTATCGAGCCGCATAAATTACGCCGTGACATCGGCATGGTGTTCCAGAACTACGAACTGTTTTCCCATCTGACGGCGGCCGAAAACATCATGCTCGCGCCGATGACCGTGCTGGGCGTCAGCCGCAGTGAAGCCGAGGCGCAGGCACTGGAACTGCTCGGCAAAGTACGAATTCCTGATAAAGCCGATTCGTTCCCGGATGAGCTTTCCGGCGGCCAGCAGCAACGTGTCGCCATTGCCCGTGCACTGGCGATGAAACCCAAACTGATGCTGTTTGACGAGCCGACTTCGGCGCTCGACCCGGAAATGATCCGCGAAGTGCTCGACGTGATGGCCGATCTCAGCGCCGAAGGCATGACCAGCATTGTGGTCACGCATGAAATGGGCTTCGCGAAACGTGCAGCCAATCACATCGTCTTTATGGAAAACGGCGAAATCATCGAAAACGCGACCGGCGAAAAATTCTTCGGCGGCGATGTCAGCCTGCGGGCACAACGTTTCTTAGATCAAATCTTACATTGATCCTTTTCAGCATTCTCAAAACACCTATTGCGCCCTCACCAGGGGCCTGACTTTTGCCACAACACTGTTTTCAGGAGACACCGATGAGTCTTTCATCGCCCGATATCAGCAGAATGAAACGCGATCTTGCCGCACTGGTGGCGATCAATACCGAAAACCCGCCGGGACGTGAACGCGAGGCCGCAGAGCTTATCAGCGCCATGCTCAGCGACATCGGCTTCGACATGACGCTCAGCGAGTACGCACCGGGACGCACCAACGTGATTGGCAGGCTGGAAAACGGCAGCGGCCCGTGCTTTGCCTTTAATACCCACATCGACGTCGTACCGGCCGGTGAAGGCTGGCAGCAGGATCCGTTCACCCTCACCGAACGCGACGGGCGGTTGTATGGCCGCGGAGCCTGCGACGCTAAAGGCCCGCTGATCGCCATGATCGAAGCCATGCGCTGGCTCGCGGCCAACCGCAATGACTGGCGCGGCACGCTGATGGCGATTTTTGTCGCCGACGAAGAAGTCGCCAGCGAAGGCGCGAAGTTTTATGTGCGCGAAGCCCCGGCGCATATCGATTACGTGGTGATCGGCGAACCGACGTCCAACACCACATACTCGGCGCACAAAGGCAGTTTACGTCCGCTGGTTCGCGTTCATGGCGTCACCGCGCATTCCGGCACACCGGAGCTGGGCGAGAACGCTATTTTCCGTGCCGCGCAACTGCTCGGTCTGGTGGAAGAAACGCATGAACATACCGTGCGTTGTCGCTGCCATCCGCTGGTCGGTAACGCCAGCCTGACGGTCACGCGCATTAGCGGCGGACATGCCGATAACGTGCTGCCGGGCGCCTGCGAATTATTGCTCGACCGGCGTATGGTGCCGGGCGAAGACGAAAACGCCGTGAAACAGGAAATTCAGGATTTACTGCAACTGGCGCAGGAAAAATTCGGTGTGCGCAGCGAAATCATCACCTACAAACCCACCACCGGCGGTGCGACCGAAACCGATTCTGACGATCCGATTGTGCGGGCGGGCGTTGAAGCCTGCGCCGCCCAGGGCAATCCTGAACCCGGCCCGTTCGGTTTTCAGGGAGGATGCGATCTGGTGCATTTTCGCAGTCTGGGCACTAAAGGCATCATCATCGGCCCCGGTTCGCTGGCCGTCGCGCATAAACCTGATGAATTTATCCCCATCGATGAATTCGTGGCAGGCAGCAAAATTTACTGCGATGTTGCCTTAAAAATGCTCAAACGCTGAGGGGAAAACGGTGAAAGCGACATTATATCGCGCCGACCTGCGGTATCCGCATCTGCAACTTTATACCGCCTCGTCGGGCAGTGTGCCGGGGCTGGACACCTTGTATCTGCTGCTTGAAGACAAAAACTTCAACGGGCTGGGCGAAGTGCGCATCAACATGGCGTATCTCAATGGTTACAGCGCCGAACGGGTGTTGAGTGATGTGATCCGTGCGTTGCAGCAACTGGATCTCAGTCAGCCTGCCAGCACAATTTTGCTCAATCTGCCGCAACGGCTGGCGGATTTTCTGGCACCGACACGCATGCTGCTGGATATCGCGCTGCATGATCTGATCGCGCGTCAGGAAGGCATCAGCGTGGCGCAACTGGCGGGCGCAGATAATAGCGAAATGGTGAGTTATCACACCAACCAGACGCTGTTCTGGACGCCGATGGCGCAGATGCTGCAACAGGCGACGGCGTATGTGGATCGCGGTTTTACACAGCTTAAACTGCGCGTCGGCGTGGCTTCGTTCGAAGAAGATGAAGCACGGCTCAGTGCGCTGCGCCGACGTTTCGGGCACGAAATCAGTTTGTCCGCAGATGCCAACGGCCAATGGCAGCCGGAAGCCGCCCGCAGCCATTTAATCTCGCTGGCGAAGTTTGACATGAGTTATCTCGAACAGCCGGTTTCTGACGCTAATGCGCACTATTATCCGACGCTGGCCGAAGCCAGTCCGGTGCCGCTGATGCTCGATGAAAGCATGAGCAGCGAGGCGGATTTAGAACGCATTTTGGCGCTGAACGGCAAGATTATGGCGCATCTCAAACTGGTCAAAATGGGCGGCATTGCGCCGACAATGGCTGCCGCACGACGTCTTACGGCAGCGGGCGTGCCCTTCATGATTGGTCAGATGAACGAAGGCGGTGCCGCTACCGCCGCCGCCCTGCACGTCGCCCGCGCCTGCCAGCCCGCTTACGCCGAACTTTACGGTGCCGACGGGCTGGGTAACGACCCGGTTCACGGCCTTTCCTATCATCAGGGGTTACTCAGCAGCCCGCCGGGCGCGGGGCTGGGTATCCGCTTCACCCCTTCCCAGGCAGAATTTATTCAGGAGTTTGAACAATGACAGCAACATCATTACCCGATACGGGCCGCGTCGTGCCAGGCGCAGAATCTGCATTTCACGAAGAAGAATATCGGCAGCGCATGGCGAAGGCGCGTCAGTTACTGGTGAAAGCCGGTCTGGACGTGATGGTGATCACCGGGCCGGAAAACATCTTTTACCTGACAGGTCAGCAAACACCGGGCTATTACACTTTCCAGACGCTGGTACTGCCGGTGGAAGGCGATCCGGTGTTTGTTATCCGCCAGCTTGAGTATTTCAACTTCATCTCCAACACCTTTATCCGCGATGCGGCGATTTATACCGATGGCGATAATCCGGTGAATTTCCTGCTCGATGTGCTGAAAGCGCGTGGCTGGATGAAGAGCCGGATCGGTATCGATAAACGCGGCTGGTTTCTGCCGATCGCAATATACGAAGCCTTACAGGCTGAAATCGGCACGATCCAGGATGCGGCTGGTGTTATCGAGCAACTGCGCGCCGTGAAATCAGCCGCAGAACTGGAAAAAATGGCGCACGCCGCCCGTTACGTTGACGCTGGCATGCTGGCAGGCCGCGCGGCGATTGCCGCAGGTGCGACAGAAAACGATCTGGTTTCCGCCATGATGGGGGCAGCGATTGCCGCCGGTTCCGAATATATGGGCATGGAACCGCTGGTCTCCAGCGGCCCGCGCACCGGTGTGCCGCACGGTACATGGCGACGCCGTAAAATTCTCGGGGGCGACCCGATTTTCCTTGAAATGGCCGCCACTCACGACCGTTATCACGCGGCCCTGATGCGCTCCGCCTGGCTCGGCAAACCGCCAGCCGTGGCGCTGGAAATGGAAAAAGTCTGTCAGGAAGCGTTGCAGGCTGCACTCGATGCCATCCGTCCGGGCGCGACATGCGAAGCGCCGCATCTGGCCTGTCAGGCCGTTATCGACCGCGCTGGCTATACCGATAACTTCAAAAAACGCACCGGTTATTCGATTGGTATTTCGTTCGCACCGGACTGGGGCGAAGGCGCGATCCTCAGCCTTTACAGCGGCATCACCACCGAATTACAGCCGGGAATGACCTTCCACATTCCGCCTGCATTGCGCATTTACGGCGAATTCACCGTCGGTGTCAGTGAAACCATTGTGGTGACCGAAACCGGCTATCGCGCCCTCGGCACAGTGGATCGTCCGCTGACCTTACTTTGATTTTGCTTTTAACCAGATGATGGGAATTGAATAAATGAAAGACATCAGTGAAAGTCAGGCGCGCCTGAAAGGTATTTTTAATATTACCGTGACGCCTTTTACGCCGGGCGGCGAGTTTGATTTTGCCGGGTTATCCCGCAACATTGAGCGGGTCATCGGCCTCGGTTATGACGGCATTTTGATTGGCGGCACGTACGGTGAATTCCCGGCGATGACCGCCGACGAACGCGCCACGCTGTTCCGCCATGTGATGGAAGTGGTGGGTGACCGCGTGCCGGTAATGTTGTGCAGCGCAGGGTCAGATGTCCGTGTCGTGCGCGATTTAACGCAACTGGCGGGCGATCTGGGTGGCCTGCCGATGGTCACGCCGCCGTTTGTTTCTGAAGTGACCGACGCGCAAATTATCAGCTTCTTCAAACAGATGGCACCGTTATCACGCACCGGTATTTTGGTATATAACGCACCGGGTATCGGCATTACGTTGCCGCCGGTAGTGCTGGAGCAACTGGCCGACATCGACGGCGTGGTGGGTATCAAACAAGGTGATCTGAACCCGACCGCCATCGATCAGATTGCCAACCGTCTTGGCGGGCGTCTGCGTCTGTTCTGCGCCTCCGATCTGGCATTTTTAGGGCCGATGATGTGTGGTTTTGACGGCATCAGCACCACCAACAGCGGCGCTTTGCCGGAAATTATTCTGGCAACCTATCGTGCGCTGGAAAGCGGCGATGCCAGCACCGCACGCGAACTGCACCGTCTGTGGTATCCGTACCGGGCGCTGGCCCGCCGTTTCGGTCAGCCGCAACTGGTAAAAGCGGCCATGAACCTGCGCGGTTTTGACGGCCACCATGTCCGCGCCCCGCTGATTGATCTGCAAGCTGACGTCATCGGGCTGGTGGAGCAGGAACTGCGCCGTCTGGCCGCCGATCCGCGCTCCGGCGTCACCCTGAAGTAACCCGCTTTAAGCAAAAATCCCCGTCTTTGCAGGCGGGGATTTTTCATGGTGCCGTCAATTTATCCGTGCTGAGCTGACGCCGCTTTCAGAAAAGCTATCAGCAACGGGTGAGGTTTCACCGGCAGTGATGACAACTCCGGGTGGCCCTGCACGCCGAGGTAAAACGGATGGCGGGTGAATTCGATTCCGTCAGCAATCTTGCCGGTGGCATCGGTCCCGCTGATCAGTAATCCGTGATTTTCCAGATCCGGTTTCAGTTCAGGTGCAAGGTGAAAACGGTGGTTGTAGCGCACGATAAATTCATCGCCAAGAATCTCATGCAACCGGCTGCCGGGGCGGGAATGCATCCGATGATCCCCGAGGCGGTGAACCGGAAATGTGGGCGTATTCGTCAGCGGCACAAAAGTTTTAATATCAGCATCAGGATCCGCTTCCGCCAGATTGGCTTTCGCAGAACCCATCATGTTCTGCACGATGGCCGTAGTCATGGTTTGCATGCCCAGGCACAAGCCGAGAATGGGAATATGGCGATTCAGGGCGTAATGTGCGGCACAAATCTGTCCGGTAACATTACACATCGCGGATCCGCCCGGCAGTAAAATGCCATCGACGTTTTCCATCACTTCATGCAGATGATCTTCCAGCACCTGGGGCGCGGCATACACCATATCAAGCGACACTGATAAAGCATCCGCGGCATCACCCAGCGCAGCGAGCGTGGCCGGATAGGTCGTGCACTGCTCGGACTGCGCACCGACCAGCGCGATACGCAGCGAAGTGGTGGTTTGTGGCGGCGTATCGTGATTTATCCAGCGCCCATAACGATCACGCCACCAGCATCCGGCGGCTTCATCCGTCAGTCCGTGCCGCCTGAACATATACCCCTGATTTTCGCGCTCAACCGTAATCAATTCATAGTCAAACGCGTTTTCGCGAACCTGCCGTGCAACTTGAGTGAACTGAATGATCTGTATTGGCCCGAGGGGGATCACCACATCCCCGGTGCCATACGTCTTCAGCAATTCTTCCAGCTTCATCACTTTACCGGCACTTTGCAAAATCAGCCGTTCTGCCCAAAGCAACCCGCTGGTTACCCGTTGCCCTTCACCAACGACGTGCTGGCAGGCATCAGGGTAGCGTGCGGTATCCCAGCTCACCGGCAGATGCGCCAGCGGTAAATCCTTTTGTGCCGCCAGTATTGCCGCCATCGCACCGTACAGCGACGGCTCAGGTGTGTCATGTGCAACAAAAATAAAAGCCATAAGACAACCTTGAATTATAAATGAAAAGTTCAGACAGCCCGCAGGCTCACCGCCAGCCATACCCGCTGCCCTGCCGTTTCCGTCAGTAAAATACCGCTCAGCACGAAGAAATTATGAGCAAAGCAAAAAGAAGAATGGTAAGTTTAAATTGGTTTTAATGATTCACATAATACAATTTTGTTATTGTTCATACAGGGGAAACAATGTCTGCTGAATTTCTTGCACCTCGTTTGCGTCGCGTGCGCCCTTCGCCGACAGCGGCGATCTCCGACCAGGTTCGTGCGCTCAGCGCGGCAGGTACTGATGTCATCAACCTGGGCGAAGGTGAGCTGGATTTCGATACTCCCGCACATATTAAGCAGGCCGGCATCGACGCGATTGTACAAGGTGACACAAAATACACTGCCGTTGCCGGTACCGCCGCGCTTAAACACGCCATCATGACTAAGTTTAATCGTGAAAATAGGATCAGCTACCGCCCGGATGAAGTCATCGCGGGCAGTGGCGCCAAGCAACTCATTTTCAACGCACTTTTGGCCACCGTTTCGTCTGGCGATCAGGTGATTATCCCGGCCCCTTACTGGGTGTCTTATCCGGATATGGTGGCACTGGCGGAAGGTGAACCGCGGATTGTTCATTGTCTGGAAAGTGATGGCTGGAAATTGCAGCCGGAAGTTTTAGCCGCCGCAATCACCCCGAAAACACGTTGGGTCATCCTCAACTCCCCGAACAATCCGACCGGGGCAGTCTATTCAGCTGACGAACTCCACGCACTGGCCGCCGTTCTGCTGGAGCACCCGCAGGTGCTGGTGATGGCAGACGACATCTACGAACAAATTTGTTTTGTGCCCGGTATTTTCGCCACACTCGCCGAAGTCGAACCTCGTCTGAAAGAGCGTATCCTGACCGTAAACGGTGTTTCTAAAGGCTATTCAATGACCGGCTGGCGTTTGGGTTATGCGGGCGGCCCCGCGTGGCTGATTTCTGCCATGCAAATTTTGCAGTCGCAAAGCACTTCCAACCCCAGCTCCATTTCTCAGGCCGCGACTGTTGCCGCTCTGGAACAGGGCAATGCATTCATCGCGGACTGGATCGACATCCTGACGCACCGTCGCACCCTGATCATGAACTGCGTGAATGCCATTGACGGCCTGAGTGCCGAAACGCCGCCGGGCGCATTTTACGTTTTCGCTAATTGTCAGGGGATGTCAGGTAAAACGACACCTTCAGGCGATATTCTCAGAACAGATGAAGATTTTGCAGCTTATCTGCTGAAATCAGGCCATGTCGCCACGCTTCAGGGTTCTGCTTTTGGTGCGCCGGGTTATTTGCGTATTGCTTATGCCATCGATGACAACCGGTTGCAGGAAGCCTGCGAGCGAATCACCCGCGCTTGTCGTGAATTGCGTTAAGACCGAAAAAGGCCTGCTTCAATATGAAAACGGGCCTTTTTGACTCTATTCTCAACAACTTGGCTAAAGTATCAGCAAACGCACACATTTATTCAGTTTCCCCTTTGACATGCCACGGGGCAGTCGCTATTATTCGCCCCGTTCCAACGATTCCTCTGTAGTTCAGTCGGTAGAACGGCGGACTGTTAATCCGTATGTCACTGGTTCGAGTCCAGTCAGAGGAGCCAAATTAGAAAATCCCGCTTAAGGAAACTTAAGCGGGATTTTTGCTTTTTATGCCCGGAGCCCGGGCCTGTATGGCGTTGATGCAATCAGTGAGTGTGAAAATAGTCCTGATGCATTTTCAGTTTTCCCTCGGCGCCGGGAAAATTTGGTGGTCAGATTTGGGGTCAGGTGAGTTCGATGACACAGTGACCCCCAAATATCTCTTAACGACTCAAAAATCCGCAAATTAAAACTCCCCGCAAAACCCTTTAATGTTTCTGATTCTCATGGCCTGTACCTTTATGCAATCTTATGACTGATTAACGCAGCTGGCCTTTCGGTAAGGCGGAAAAAAAATCGGCATGAGAAGGAGAGCGCGTCTGTTGCAGGATCTCCGCTAACGCCTCCAACGGCGCATCGGACCAGTCAGCGCGCAGATCAACGCTGGCATACTGACGGTCGCACCAGATTTTCAGCGCCGCAGATTTAAGCCCGCGCCGGTCGCCGCCGGCCTGCGCACCGGCGTTCATGGCCCCCAGAAGGCGGTCGGCCAGCGGCAGGTCAGTTTGCAGGTGATAATTTTCCAGCATCGCAAACAGCGTTCGTTCCCCAGTCAGTAAATTCCCACCGACGACACATTGATGCCCCGCGATGCTTCCGGCCCAGACTCCGCAATCTGCCCCGCTCCACTGCGCCGTATTGCCCTGATTATCGACTATCAGTAGCTGCCTTCGGGCAGCGTCCGCATCCTGCGCCAGCAGGTTTTTCAATGTATATGCCGCATCGGCCCCCTGCTGTAACAACGTCAGACCCCGCTCCCCGTAAAGTGGATTGGTCATTGCCTGGGTGGCAATCGCGCCGGTCTGCGCACGTCCGTGTACCACCAATGCACCCACGGCAGGGCCAGCGGTAGCGGTGGCGACACCCACCGCACCTGAGTGCGGATCCCGCGCCACGATAGAAAAAGTCATAAGTACTCCGCGACAGTCTGGTTAAATTTATACGTATAAATTATTGCAATTCAGTTAATTTATACGCATAAATAATAAACAGGACAACGCCTGATTTTTTTCTGAGGTTTCCACATAGCGTTTTATTAAGCGACGAGGTCGATATGCTGCCAGCTTTGCAAAAGTCATTTATGCCAATCTGTTTTTGTCTCTTTGCGCTGTCGTGGCAGGCTCAGGTGCAGGCCAGAACCCCTGCGGATGCGCTGTTGATTGGTCAGGTGGCTGAGCCACAATCGCTGGACCCACAGGTTGCTACCGCAGCCAACGACTCGCGCATTCTGGTGAACGTTTACGACGGGCTGGTGCGTAACGGTGAGGGGAAACTGGATATCGAACCGGCGCTGGCCACTCGTTGGACAATCAGTCCCGACGGCCTTACTTACCGCTTTTATCTGCGCGAAGGGGTGAAATTTCAGGACGGAACACCGTTTAATGCCGATGCGGTGAAATTTACCTTTGACCGTATGCTGGATGATAAAAATCCGTGGCATGACACCGGGCCTTTCCCGTTGTCATTTTTCTTCTCTTCGATAAAAAACATCGAAACACCGGACCAAAATACGCTGGTCTTTACGCTGAAAGAGCCGTTCTCACCGTTTCTCTCCAACCTCGCCACGCCAACCGGCCTTATCGTGTCACCAGCGGCAGTGAAAAAATACGGCAAAGAGTTTGGCCGTCACCCGGTCGGCACTGGCGCATTCCGCTTTGCAGAATGGAAAGCCAATCAGCGCGTGGTGGTGACGGCCAATAGTGATTACTGGGACGGTAAACCTGCGGTACAAAACGTGGTGTTCCGCCCCATCACCGATGGTAATACGCGGGTCGCCGAGATGCTTTCCGGCGGCATTGATGCAATGGTAGAAGTGCCTCCTGACACGGTGAAACTGTTCAAGGAGAAAAGTGACCGCTTCCGCCTGTACCAGACTACCGGCCCACACGTCTGGTACGTGATGCTCAATACACAAGTGCCCCCCTTTAACGACGTGCGGGTGCGACAGGCGGTGAATTACGCCATCAATAAACAGTCGCTGACAGATAAAATTTTGCAGGGTTCGGCCGACGTAGCCGAGGGTCCGATCCCCCGCGCCTTTAACTGGGCGGCCAATAAAGAGGTGACGCCCTATCCTTATGATCCGACTAAAGCCCGCGCACTGCTGAAAGCCGCCGGAGCAGAAGGGACAACGCTGACCTTCTACGTCGCCGAGGGGGGATCAGGCATGCTGGATCCCATCCCGATGGCCACCGCCATTCAGGCTGACCTGAAAGCAGTAGGTCTGAATGTTTCGCTCCAGACCTATGAGTGGAATACCTATCTATCGAAGGTTAATGCCGGTCTGGACAATCACACCCATATGGCGGAAATGGCCTGGATGACCAACGACCCTGACACCCTACCTTTCCTGACGCTACGCACCGACGCCTGGCCGAAAAAAGGCGGTTTTAACTCCGGTTATTACAGCAATCCGCAGGTGGACAATCTGTTGCAACAAGCGCGCATGACCACAGACACCGCAACGCGCGCCGCGCTTTACAGGCAGGTGCAGCAGCTCGTACATGACGATGCACCGTGGATTTTCGTCGCCAACTGGAAACAGAACGCCGTAACCTCCACACGAATTCAGCACTTCGCACTGCAACCGAATTTCAATCTGTTGCTCAACCGGGTAACCAAACAGTAATCGGAGAGAAACTTATGGGGAGTTACGTGCTTAAAAGGCTGCTCTCGACCATTCCGGTGTTTATCGGGTTGTCGCTGATTGTTTTTTTGATTATGGCAATGATCCCGGGGGATCCGGCTCAGGCGTTGCTCGGTGCCTGGGCCACGCCGGAAAACGTCGCACGGATCAATCAGGAACTCGGGCTGAATAAACCGCTCTATCAACAATATCTGATCTGGGCGGGCAATATTTTGCACGGCGATTTTGGCCGTTCTTACGTGCTTAATCGCCCGGTCATTGATGAAGTGATGGAGCGTTTTGGCGCCACGCTGTTGCTCGGAGGCTGCGCACTGCTGTTAAGCACCGTGCTGGGGCTGCTGGCCGGAATACTCTCCGCCGTCCGCCAGTTTGGCCTGGGCGACCACATCATTACGTTGCTGGTGCTGCTGGGAATTTCCATGCCTTCGTTTTGGATTGGTCTGCTGCTGATCATGCTGTTCGCCGTAGAGCTACAATGGTTCCCTGCTTCTGGTATGTATGCCATTTGGGCCGGTGGCGGCTGGCTCGACTTGCTGCATCATCTGACCTTACCCGCTATTACGCTGGCGATTGTTGCCACCGGCGTTATCGCTCGCCTGACCCGCACCGCGATGCTCGAAGTGTTGCGTCAGGACTTCATTCGTACCGCCCGCGCCAAAGGCCTGTCCGAGCGCAAAGTGATCTATAAGCACGCCTTTCGTATGGCGCTGGTGTCAGTCATTCCGGTGATCGGTATTCAGGCCGGTTTTGTGCTCGGCGGCGCGGTCTATATAGAGACGGTATTTCAGTGGCCGGGGCTTGGCGCAATGATGGTGAAAGCCGTCGCCACCCGCGACTTGCTTCTGGTACAGGGTGGCGTGCTGGTTGCCGCTGCGGCCTATGTACTGATCAACCTGTGTGCTGACATTTTACAGGCGCTTCTCGACCCGAGGTTAAAATCATGAGCCAGAACATCATCACTGTCACGCCTCGTCATCGCCAGCCGTTGTGGGCGCTGCTGTTGGCCAACCGGCTGGCCACGCTCGGCCTTATCCTGCTGGTGCTGGTGGCAGGTGCCGCCCTCGCCGCGCCGTTGCTGCCGTTACCAGACCCTGACGCCACCGATCTGCTCAACCGTCTGCTGCGACCGTTTTCGCCCGGCCACTGGCTCGGCACAGACCCGCTGGGCCGGGACATGCTCTCCCGCCTGCTGTGGGGAACCCGCGTGTCACTGGCAATGGGAGTTTGCGCCACGCTGCTGGCCGCACTGTTCGGTACACTGATTGGTCTGGTCGCCGGGTATGCCGGAGGTAAAACCGACAGCCTGTTGATGCGCCTGATCGATATGCTGATGGCCTTCCCTTATATACTGTTGGCGCTGGTGATCGTCACGGTGCTGGGTCCCGGACTGCTCAATGCGCTTTACGCCATCTCGGTGGTGAATATTCCTTTCTTCGCCCGTAATATTCGCGGTCTGACCGTTGGCCTGCGTCAGCGCGATTTTATTCAGGCGGCGCGGCTGTCGGGCAAAAATCATTTGCAAATTTTGCTGACCGAAGTGCTACCCAACATGATGCCGGTTGTGGTGGTCACCATGTCAACCACCGTCGGCTGGATGATTTTAGAGACCGCCGGGTTGTCGTTCCTCGGACTGGGAACCCAGCCACCCAACGCTGATTTAGGCTCGATGCTGGGTCAGGGACGCGCACAGATGTTCAGCGCACCGCACGTTTCCATCGTACCTGGATTGACGATTTTCATTCTTGTCATGAGTTTTAATCTGCTGGGTGACGGCGTCCGCGACCTGCTCGATCCACGCCTGAAGTCCGGCATTCTATTGCGCGGGAAAGCCGTCACTACGGTCAATCGTGCCAGCGTTCCCTCTGCCATACAGGGCAAGAATGCGCTGCTGGAAGTGGTGGATTTACAAGTGAATTTCCGCTCGGGAAAACAATCCGTCGCAGCGGTCAAAGGCGTAAGTTTTTACGTTGCCAAAGGAGAATGTCTGGGGCTGATTGGGGAGAGCGGATCTGGAAAAAGCGTCACTGCGCTGTCCGTGATGGGGCTGGTATCTTCCCCACCGGGAGAAATCACCGCTGGCGCGATTTACGTTGGCGGCGAAGAGATGCTGTCGCGAACGCAAAGCGAGCTGCAACAGTGCCGCGGCGCGCGGGTGGCCTATATTTTCCAGGATCCGCTGACCACCCTGCACCCTCAGTTCAGCATTGGCGCACAAATCATTGAAGCCATTCAGGCCCATCAGCCGCTGTCAAACCGGCTGGCTAAAGAGAAAGCACTGACGCTGCTCCACAGCGTAGGAATTGATGAGGCTGCGGCGCGCTTCGACGCCTTTCCCCATCAGCTTTCTGGCGGGCAGCGTCAGCGTGTCGGCATCGCAGTGGCACTGGCCAATGACCCGGAAATCATCATCGCCGATGAACCCACTACCGCGCTGGATGTCACGGTACAGGCACGTATTCTCGAGCTGCTGCAACAGCTGCGTCGTGAACGTGGCCTGACGCTGCTATTCATCACTCATGATTTTAGCGTGATCGCCCAGATTTGCGACCGGGTGGCAGTGATGCGTAACGGCGAAATTGTTGAAAGCGGTGAAACCCGGTCAGTGCTGCGGGACCCGCAGCATGATTACACCCGCAGGCTGATTGCCAGCGTGCCGAAACTCGGCCAGGGACGCGATTTCCTCAAACAGGTCGGCGAACTGTATGCCAACTCAAAACCACAGCCGGGGGCAATATGAGCAACGTGATTGAAGTCAACGGGCTGGTGAAAACCTTCGGCAGTACCTCAGGCTGGTTCTCCGGCCGCAAACTGCAGGTTGAAGCGGTAAAAGGGATATCTCTGCATCTGGCTGAAGGCGAAACGCTGGCGGTAGTGGGTGAAAGTGGTTCAGGTAAAAGTACGCTGGCGCGAATGCTGGTCGGTCTGGAACGTCCGACGTCCGGCACCATTAAACTGATGGGCGAAGCGATGTCGACACATGCTAAACGCAGCGACAAAGCCTTCGGCCAGATGATTCAGTATGTTTTTCAGGATCCTGTGGCCTCGCTCAACCCCCGAAAAACCATCGCTGATACGCTGGATGTGCCGCTGCGTTATTTATGCGCCTACCCCACCATGCGACGTAAAGCGCGAATGCTGGAATTGATGGAGGCAGTGCAGATGCCTGCCGACGCGCTCAGTGGTTATCCGCATGAGTTTTCTGGCGGTCAGGCTCAGCGGTTAGCGATTGCCCGCGCACTGGCGGCCGAGGCCCGTATTCTGGTGCTTGACGAGCCGGTCAGTGCTTTAGATGTGTCGGTACAGGCACAGGTTTTGTTATTACTCGATCGCCTGAAACGTGAGTTCGGCCTGTCGTATCTGTTTATCAGCCATGATTTAGCGGTGGTGGAGTCCATTGCCGATCGCGTGGCGGTGATGTATCACGGTGATTTAGTAGAATGCGCGGATAACGATCGGTTGTTCAACGCACCGCAGCACGCCTACACGCAACGTCTTCTGGCCAGTGCGCCAAGGGTTTAAATCAATGAAGGGATTTATGAGTATTGAAATGACACACCAACCGGAACCGGTACGCCGCAAGCGCACTGATGAAATTGTCGATGCCATCAAAGAGAGCATCATCAGCGAGAATCTGCTGCCCGGCGACCGTCTGCCGCAGGAGAAAGATCTGATAACGCGTTATGCCGCAGGGAAAGGCACAGTGCGTGAAGCGCTGAAATCTTTAGAGGTTCAGGGGCTGATCCGCACCAAAACCGGCCCCGGTGGCGGTGCGTTTATTGATTCAATGACCGAATCTCGCGCCATGAGTTTGCTGTCCAATTATCTGTTTACCCGTCAGCTTTCCATCAGCAATATCTACGCCTTGCGCAAAGCGCTGGAGCCTCTGGTGGCGGTCAGCGCCATCGGCAATATCGACGCCAAAGGCTTCGTGCAACTGCATCAGCTGATTGCCGTCTACGATCATGAACCCGCTGACGAAGCTGAACGCTGGGAACAGCGCATGGCCGAACTGGATTTTCACGGCGTGGTGGCCAGTTATTCTGACAACGTTCTGCTGGCGTTTATCTGCCATTTCCTGCAACGTCTGCTCAAAGATTTGGCCGTCTGCAAAGATATTTACCAGCGCCCCGAGCCGGTGGCGCGCAGCGTCGGCATTGATTATCAATATCGCCTGATCGACGCGATGCGCCGTCAGGATGCCGCCACCGTTCAGCAGATCATGACCGAACACATGCAGCATGCCGAAGACGCCATGCTTGGGCTGGAAGCCACGCTTGAGGAGCGTTTTTTGAGCGACCGGGCGGAGTGACGCGTCTTCTGAAACCTGTTTCAGCGTGTAAGTATCCCGCTTAAGCGGAAGTTAGATCAGAACAGAGGTATGGCTGTCGCTGGTGCTGTGAGCAGCCAGATATTCATCTATTTTTATTATGCTGATGAAAATAAGAGAAAATGTCATGCGCCTGTACATGCTTTACCTGGGGACTATGCAGCCGGGTGATATACCTGTACCGGGATATTTGATTCAGACAGACGAAGGAATAAATATCCTTGTCGACAGTGGCTGGCCGCGCCAGGAGAGCAAAAGTTATTCCGCGTCAGACAATACGTTGCTGATAAGAACGGTCTGACAGCGCACCCCGGGCATCATTTTTCCCAGGCCGTCTGTCAGCATTCTGCCAGCCGCATGCAGCGCATCCAAAGGCATTTCAGGCAGGCTCTCAAGGATGAACCACATGCTGCTGTCTGCCACGCTCAGCCGCGTCCGGACGCCTTGTCGCCAGTTCCACCGGCGGCAGGTCACACCGGTGTCATCGCGCCAGACAACTTCTCCCGCCTCCGGTGACTCGCTTCCCGGCTGACCGTCTTTCATAGTGTCAAAAATTTCGGTTCCGTCAGCAACAACCAGCTGCGGCATCCCGGCGTAAGCCGCAAGGTTTTCACCACCTACCGGAATGGCATACCGGATGCTGACCGCGTTATACAGATCAACCACCGGATCGAGAGCGGCCATCGTGCCATCCTTTATGACGCGCTTTCTCAGGGCTTCTGCCGAACAGGGCGTACGCTTAGGTTTTGCACCGAAGGCGCGGAATACCTCCGCCCATGCGCTGAGGTGGGCCTCAGCCCAGGCTGGCTGCCCGGCCTGAGCGGCCTCGCAGGCTTCCCGCAGCGCGACTTCCCCCACCCGCTCATCGGCCACGGGGGCCGCTTTCACGCAGATGCTGAGCGCACGAAAACCCGGTGCGATGCGGTAAATTTCAGGGCTGATTGACGGTGACACGGCTGGCATAGGATAATCCTGTAATGACTGATTTATTACATAATAATGACCGATGACCAGTAAAGTCAATATAACGACCGACGCCGATGCAGCCAGAATAAACGAGGCCGTTTCCGCGCGCACAAAGCTTTACCGCAGCCAGAAAAAAATGTCGCTCGATGAGCTTTCCCGCCGTGCGGGCGTCAGTAAGGGAATGCTGGTTGAGATAGAAGGATGCCGGGCCAACCCCAGCATTGCCCTGCTCTGCCGCCTTGCGTCTGCGATGAACGTCTCCGTGGCCGATTTTGTCAACGTAGCTGGCAAGCCCGCAGTTCATCTCATCAATGCCGGTGACATTCCCGTACTCTGGAAAGGAGAAAAAGGTGGCAGCGCGCGCCTGCTTGCGGGCACGAGCGGGCCGGACATGGTCGAGCTGTGGGAGTGGGTGCTTTACCCCGGGGAAACCTTTGAGTCTCCCGGCCATCCGGAAGGCACCAGTGAACTGCTTCATGTGTCCGGCGGGACCCTGACGCTCGTCGTCAGCGACACCACTTACGTGATAAGCCCCGGGGGTGCAGCGGTTGCAAGAACAGACGCGCCGCATGCCTATATGAACAGTGGCACGGAGGTGACCGTGTTTACCATGACGGTAAATGAGAAAGGCCGCTGAAAACAGTGGCTGCTGTTTCCCCGGGTGTGATTCTGAGTAGTTCGGCTACCGGTCAGCCCGGTGAGGAAAGTTCGAGGTGCGCTAAATAACCTTGTAAAAACAGCGTGCGAGAGTGAGCAGTCTCGGGCAGGGTCAGCCTGCTCACGCCCCGATGTCACGCCTAAACTGTCATCTTGACAGTTTGCTGGCTCATCTGATAAAGAAGAAGTCCCGATTGATCCCCCATCATCACTCAGCCTGTTTTGTGCGTGTTGCGGCGCTTTCTCAGACAATAAGAAGGTCAGAGTCTGACACTCCCGAAATCTGATTTTAGTATCTACCTGTATCAGGGACTAACTATGCCATTTTTGAAGTATGAAAGCGGACTTTTTACTAAAAACAAATCACGTAAAATTCTGTATATGCCAATGGCATTATCGGTGATGCTGTGTATTTTTGTTATGGTGTTTAATCTTGTCGCATTTTCTACAAAACAGAACGAGGGTTCCTGGATACAAAATTCTGGCTGGATATTTGATGGCATCCAATTGCTGATACTTAACTTTATCTTGTGGAACTTTAATCGATTATTATTGAAAACCAGTCTTCGCCGATGGATAAACGCGGGGCTGATGATATGGATTGTGTCTGCAGCATTTGATCTGATGGATGAAATTATTCGCCAGCCGATGTGGGTCGGGTATTATCTTGAGGATCTCAGTAAGCTGGCAGGTATGGTCTGCGTCTCGGCAGGCATCTATTTCATCGTACGTTATGTGAATAATAAATATTCGGATATGAGCATTAATTCATTCCGTGATGAGCTTACACGTTTGCCAAATCGTCGTTATTTTAAAAACGCCCTTATGGACTTAGATAATGTCAGTGTTTACGTCTTTTTAATCGATATTGACTTCTTCAAAAATATAAATGACAAATACGGCCACTACATTGGCGATGATGTCCTGAGAGCCTTTAGCCTGATGCTCAGTGAACTCTTTAAAAATAACGTCATCGCCGCCCGCGTCGGCGGAGAAGAATTTGCCGTCATCGTGCAAACGTCAGTATTTGAAGAAGCACGATTAATGGCCGAAAAAATATTAGTTCATGTCAGAGAATTAGTGATTAATGATGAAATTCGCTTCACCGTCAGCATCGGTGCCGGGATAAAAAAAGAAAATGAAAGCCAGGAAAGCTTGTTCCGACGTATAGATATCGCGTTGTACCAGGCGAAGCACTCTGGAAGAAATCGTGTCGAATGGGTGGAGGAGTAAGAGATACAACGATCGGGTATCAATCCCCCTGCATAAGCCCTCCCGATTCCGTGTCCGGCCATATCATCGCGTTGATTAAAGTTGTGTAAATGTGAATCATTTACACTTTGCAATGATTGTAACTGTGAGTGATTATCATTTATTGTGCGCATGCCGCAGGGATCTTGTCCTGCCCGGGTCACAATTAGTTTCAATTACTCTGGGATATCAACGATGAATGCTTTGCCTCGCACCGGACTGCGCCGTATCACGCTTGCATCGGCTCTGGTTTTCTCCGTCAGCCTTCCGGCTTTCGCCCAAGATACTTTGACGCTT
The DNA here is from genome assembly GCF_003263525.1 of Rahnella sp. NRRL B-41462. Classification (NCBI taxonomy): domain Bacteria; kingdom Pseudomonadati; phylum Pseudomonadota; class Gammaproteobacteria; order Enterobacterales; family Yersiniaceae; genus Rahnella; species Rahnella sp. NRRL B-41462. The sequence continues at coordinate 45,267 of NZ_JYDF01000044.1, forward strand.
TATACCACTCGCGAACCCGGTCTGATCCAGCCATTGCTGGATAGCTGGACACAATCGAGCGGCATAAAAGTCAATACGGTTTACATCAAGGATGGCATGCTCGAACGTGTTAAAGCGGAAGGCCAGAACTCCCCTGCCGACCTGCTAATGACGGTAGATGCAGGAAATCTCATTGATTTAGTGGAAGCAGGTGTGACACAACCTGTGGAGTCACAAACGCTTAAGACGGCTATTCCGGCAAACTTGCGAGGAGCAGATAATCAGTGGTTTGCGCTTTCGATGCGCGCTCGCGTGCTTTACGCCGAGAAATCGCTGGCGATGGATAACTGGCATTACGAACAGCTTTCCAGCCCGGAATACAAAGGCAAAGTGTGTATTCGCTCCGGCCAGCATCCTTACAATACCGGACTGATTGCCGCCATGATTGCCCACCACGGTGAAGCGAAAACCGAAGAGTGGCTGCGTGGTGTGAAGGCTAATCTGGCACGTAAAGCGACTGGCGGCGATCGTGACGTTGCTCGCGATATCCTCGGCGGTATTTGCGATATTGGCCTCGCAAACTCTTACTATATCGGCCATATGAAAAACGCCAAAGAAGGCACCGATGCGCGTAAGTGGGGCGATGCCATTAAAGTGGTGAAACCAACCTTTGAACAAGGCGGCACGCACGTGAATATCAGTGGTGCTGCAGTGGCTCGTTATGCGCCGAACAAAGCTGATGCCGTAAAACTGATGGAATATCTGGTTTCCGCACCCGCCCAGCAACAATACGCCAAAGCGAACTTTGAATACCCGGTGCTGAAAGGTGTGGCGCTTGATCCGGTGATCACCGCCACCATCGGTGAAATCGATGTCGATAAAATCCCGTTAACCGAGATGGTGAAATACCGTAAACAAGCGAGCCTGCTGGTAGATAAAGTTGGATTCGATCAATAAATCACTTCGTCTTCCGACGTTACGCGGCCTGGTTTCCGGGCCGCAGTCATTATTAACGCCGCTGCATCTTGCCGCGCTAGGTATTGCGCTTGGCGTACTCACACCTATCGTTGCGCTAATCTGGCAGGCGACGCAGGCTGATTTCTCGCACTGGGATAATCTCATCACTTTTGTGCTGCCTTCGGTGTTGAAAAATACCGGGCTTTTGCTGGCAGGTGTCGCCGTGATCGTGGGGGTGACTGGCGTCGGCAGCGCGTGGGCGGTCACAGCATGGGATTTCCCCGGACGCAAAATACTTAGCTGGGCGTTACTGCTGCCGCTAGCCATGCCGACTTATATTGTGGCCTTTGCCTGGCTTGACCTGCTGCATCCCCTTGGCCCGCTACAAACATTCATTCGTTTTTTGCTGGGCTTCGACAGTCCGCGGCAGTTCCGTTTACCGGATTTACGCTCCCTGCCCGGCGCCATTATTCTGCTCGGCTTAGTGCTGTATCCTTACGTTTATCTGACGACCCGTGCGATGTTCATCAGCCAACCTGCACATTTGCTGGAAGCCGCTCGTACCCTGGGTTGCAGCGCTGCCGGTGTTTTCTTTCGTGTTGCCCTGCCGATGGCTCGCCCGGCGCTGGCTGTCGGTATCAGCCTGGCGCTACTGGAAACGCTCAATGATATCGGCGCATCTGAATTTCTTGGCGTACAAACGTTAACCGTCACCGTCTACACCACCTGGATTTCGCGTTCCGATCTTGCCGGTGCCGCGCAAATCGCCTGCATGATGCTGATGTTTATTTTCTGCATTCTGACGCTGGAATTTTATGGTCGCAGAAAACAAGGCCTTAGCAGCCGCAGCTTGCGAGAGATTCAACCTACCAGAGTACGCGGCTGGCGTGGATGGCTGCTCAGCTCGGTTATTGCGTTACCGGTTATTCTGGGGTTCCTCGCACCGGTTGTATTTTTAGCCTGGGAAAGCGCAAAGCGTTTAGGTGAAGAAAATCCCCTCTCCCCTTCGTTGCTTTCAGCCTTACAAAATACGCTGTCGCTGGCGGCAGGCACCACTCTGGTGGTGGTTTGCGTCAGTTTACTGGTGGCCTGGAGCGCGAGGCACAGTGCCGCAGATAACACGATGTCGGGCTTTCGTCGCGGCGTAATGCGCCTTGCGTCCTTAGGCTATGCGGTGCCTGGCACCATTCTGGCGATTGGTTTTCTCACTCCGGCAATGGCAGCAGACAAATGGTTGGCAGATTTAATGGATATTCGCGGCTTACCGCTGATGTCCGCCGGTATCTTGCTGGTTATCTGCTGCGCGATGCGCTTCCAGGCCATTGCCATCGGCGCACTGGATTCCGGGCTTGGCCGTATCCCTCTTTCGCTGGAACAAGCATCGCGTTTGTTGGGGGAAAATGGTGCGGGGACTTTCGTGCGGGTTCACTTCCCGTTGCTGCGCCCCGCGCTGGTTAGCAGCGCATTATTAGTCTTTGCCGACGCGATGAAAGAACTGCCGACAACCTTGCTTTTACGCCCGGTAAACTTCGAGACGCTGGCAACGTTACTCTATGCAGAAGCAGCTCGTGGAACCTATGAAGAAGGGGCCATTGCCGCCTTAATGATTGTTCTCGCAGGCACGCTGCCGGTTATATTGCTGGTGCGTCATCAGATGACTCGCCACGGCTAAAGGAACCACCATGTCAGAAATTGCGTTACGCCTTCAGGATGTGCATGTGGCTTATGACAACGGCCAGCAACCGGTATTGAAAGGATTTTCAATGTCAGTACGTGAGGGGGAGCTTGCTTGCTTATTGGGAGCCTCGGGTTGCGGGAAAACCACGGTGCTGCGTGCCGTTGCCGGGTTTGAACGGCTGCAAAGCGGTGAGATCTATGTTTCACAGCATCGCGTTGCCGGGCCAGGTCTTCATCTGCCGCCAGAAAAACGTCATGTCGGCATGGTCTTTCAGGAATATGCGTTATTCCCGCACCTGACAGCTCAACAGAATGTTGCGTTTGGCCTGCGAAGGATACCGCGTGAGGAGCAACAAGCCAGAGTGACGGCGCTGTTAAGACTGGTGGAATTGCATAGCCATGCCAGCCGCTATCCCCACGAACTCTCCGGCGGGCAACAACAGCGCATTGCGTTGGCTCGCGCGCTGGCACCGAATCCAGAGATCCTATTGCTGGATGAGCCCTTTTCCAGTCTGGATAAAAAAACGCGCGAGCGACTCGGCGGCGAGGTGCGCGATATTCTGCGTGAAGCCGGGCAAACGGCACTTCTGGTGACGCACAGTGAGCAAGAAGCGCAATTGATGGCAGATCATATTGGTTATGTGCAACAGGGTGAATATCACAAAATAAAGGTGGACGATTCGAATTACGCGAACATTTAGATTTCAAGTGCAGCAAGTATTACGGTTTCCATTTTCTCCGGGGTGGTGAACGGTGCAAAACGTTTGAGCGGTTTGCCGTCGCGTCCGATCAGGAACTTAGTGAAGTTCCACTTGATCCGCCCACCGAGCACACCGGGCAATTCGTTTTTCAGATACCTAAACACCGGGTGCGTAGCAGCGCCGTTGACCTCCACTTTTTCGAATATCGGGAAGCTCACACCATAGTTGATGTGACAGGTCTGCGCGATTTCGTCGGCGCCGCCGGGTTCCTGCTTACCGAACTGGTTGCAGGGAAAACCAAGCACCACCAGACCCTGTGCAGCGTACTTCTTGTAGAGCGCTTCAAGGCCTGCGTATTGTGGCGTGAAGCCACAATGGCTGGCGGTATTCACCACCAGAACCAGCTTACCCGCATAGTCGGCCATAGAGATGAGCTGGCCATCCAGACTGGTGGCGGTGAGTTGATGAAAGGTGATCATGTCGGGCTCCTCAGAGGGAATTGGCAAAGTCGAACGAAAAGAAAAACAAACCGACGTGCTAAAGGCCTCGCGTCGCGATGAGTAAGATAGAGTCAGTCGCAGCACCGGTTCAATGAGTCTGCCCGCAAAACCGATGACTATGGGCATCCGGGCACTCTGTAGATCTCAGAAATAACCTGCATCGTTGCGTCTTCGATCATTCCTTCATTACGGCATAAAACCCAGCCGTGATCTGCAACTTCCCGCTCGAACGCCTGGGTACAGGCGACATGATCTTCCAGCTTATGAATCACCGTACTACTTAGCCCACGCGGTCGGGCTGCGGCCCTCGCCCATGAAATATCAGGCGCGGTAACCACCCCGACATGCAGGTCTGGCATTCTCACATTTCGTTCAATGTTAAGCTGTAAAATCTCTGCAAATGGAACCATCCGGCGAAACGCGGCTTCCGACGGGTACCAACGATCCATCAAAATAATGCTGTCCGGTGGCTGTTTAGTCAGCACATGCCGGGAAATCCATGCACGGCTATCAGCAAAGCGCTCACAAACCTCCAGCTCCAAATCCCGGGAGGGATTTCTGGCGAGCCTGTTCACGAGGGCCATTGTTTCCCTCCTGTAAGGATCGCTTTTTTTCTCGCAAAGCCGGACCACCTTCTTGTTGTCAGCCCTGAGTACTTTCGTCATGGCCTCCAACAGTGTGGTTTTGCCGACCCCCTTGGGCCCATCCAGAGAAATAAACAACGGACGACTCATTCCTGAAATGACGATTGATACAGGGTTTTTGTAAAGCTCAAATCTGGCAAAAACATCTTATTTCCTTCAGATGAACAGACACTGATGAACATTCCGGCAAGGGTTCTGACTCACGGGTTGTGACCTGCACGGTGTAGTTTAAGGGATCCGCTTAGCAAACGGAAAACATCCCACGTTAAGCCTCACAAATTCATCACCATGCCAATAGCAGCGAGATTCTGGATAAGTTTTACTTTATATATCGTCCTCTCAGCCAGAACCTTTCAGGTTCAAAACTGTATTTAATCGAAATTTTATGTAAGCTGACATACTCATGTACTAGTCAGGTGGATTGAAGATGAATTTTTTGTCAATTGAAGATGTTAGAAATCGAATCGATCAGATTGATCGCGAACTGGTTAAGATGATCGCGCAACGCAGCGAATGTGTTAAAGCTGCAGCAGCTTTCAAAATTGACCACTCAGCCGTTCGCGCGCCTGACCGCGTCCAACAGGTCATCGACAAGGTATGTCAACAGGCCACTGAAGCAGGACTTCCCGAAGTGATTATCGAAAAGGTCTACCGGACAATGATCGGTGCGTTTATCGATTATGAACTCGAGCAACACGACCAGCTCCGACAGGAAAAACGCTGACATCATGCGCCAACATACCATTCAACTTCTCCCCCTTACTGTAGCGGGTATCGAGGCGGTAAACGCCAACAGCGATATCTCTTTTGGGCGGCATACTCACGACCAGTTCGGCATTGGTTTGATGGACAGCGGCGGGCAAAAATCCCTGTATACCGGTGTGGCTTACCTGCTGTTTATGGCGTGGCAAACGCTACGGGATAAGACACTTTTATCTGCTGACTGCCCCGGGTTGGCGTTATCTCATCGCGCCTTGATACAGCAGGCTGTGGTTGCCAATCTTCTTAATCCCAAGCTTTCGCTATTTTTCCTGGCATTTCTTCCGCAGTTTATCGCCGCCAGGGATGTACACCCCACACAGAGCATGTTGATTCTTTCTGCAATTTTTGCGGCCATGACTTTTGCTGTGTTTTCTCTGTATGGCATTTTTGCTTCGGCTGTTAGTCATAGTGTATTAGGAAATCACAGGGTGATGACCGGCATTCGTTGGGGTGTAGCGCTGGCCTTTACTGCAGTTGGGATTCGACTGGCGATGGCCGTGCAATAATAAATATTCGTATTAGATAGCACTGGAAAAAAGTGTGCTTATAAAAGCTATTGGATGTCCGAATTTGGCACTAACCGGCCCGCTACGTTGGAAACGTCGGCTCTGAGCGAAGAGCTGACGCTACTCCTGGAAAATAAATACTTATTAGCCATAAAAATGAACAAATAAAAAAGCATCTGCTATAAATATCAGCATGCATTGTGTTTTGAAATCAATGAAGGTGAATGAGATGGCTGATGAAAACATGCTCATTACTGATAGTAATGAGCTTGAGCAACTTTACGGTGCGGTAGCAAAGCCTTCTTTAACAAAGGTGACAGACCATATTCATCCTGCCTACCGCCCCTTTATTGAAGCATCAACATTCGTGGCGCTTGCAACATCGGGACCTGATGGTCTGGATGTATCGCCAAGAGGTGATCCTGCAGGCTTCATTTACATCGAGGATGCTAAAACTTTATTTTTGCCTGACCGCCGGGGTAATAACCGCATTGATAGTCTACGCAATATATTAAATGACAATCGGGTTGCGCTTCTCTTTTTAATTCCCGGCATTGGCGAAACTTTGCGTATAAGTGGCACAGCTGAAATACGTAAAGACCCGGCTTTGCTGGATAAATTCGCAATCAATAATCAATCCCCTAAAACGGTGTTGCGCATTTCAGTGGAAAGCGTTTTTTTCCAGTGTAGCCGAGCGATCATTCGCTCAAAACTCTGGGATCCTGCCGCACAAATTGACCGGCAGGCTCTGCCCAGCACAGGAAGTATCCTGAGTATGATCTCACAGTCAGAAATTGATGGTTTGGCTTACGACGAGGCCTTGCCGGAACGATTGAAAAACACACTTTACTGATTGTAATGTTGGGTGACTAAATAACATCAGCATCGATATGCCGAAGTAGCCAACAATCCCCTGATACCCCGGCGAAACGCAGGGAAGGTGGAATGCGAACCTGGATTGACAATCCTTAACCCTCAGGCAATCTTTCATCTGATAGATGAACCCTGTGAACTTCAGAATTGAATTAATTTTTTCAGCCCTGCTTGCCGGGCAGAGCAGTGACTTTTTGCCCCTGCGCAACAGCAGAACAGCTCAGAGCCAACAAAAGTGATAAAGAAATCCCGGCTTTCATCAATGACCCTCTCTTTTCGGCTGCATTAAATTTTGCGCCACTATTGCTGATAAGGCGCGTTAACCGCGCCACCCTCACAATCCATTTTCATCGCACTCAGCTCCCTGGTTGATTCGCAAGGGTGAGAGTCGTGGCGCTTGTTCAGGCAGTGGCGGTACGATGCCATCAACAACATGAGGAACATACGGTGCTTCCAGCGCTGCAATTTCTTCTGCCGATAATGTCAGGTTAAGTGCTTCCACGGCGGTGGACAGGTGCTCCGCTTTAGTGGCACCGATTATAGGTGCGGTAATCACAGATTTTGACAGCAACCATGCAAGTGCAACATGTGCACGAGGAACGCCCCGCCCGGCGGCCACCTGCGCCACAACCTCAACCACTTTCTGGTCCTGCTGCGCGGCATTTTCATACATTTTCAGCGCAAAGACGTCGTTCTGCGTTCGGGTGGTGGTTTCACTCCAGTCGCGGGTCAACCTGCCGCGCGCCATCGGGCTCCAGGGAATAACACCCACGCCCTGATCCCCACAAAGCGGCAGCATTTCCCGCTCTTCTTCCCGGTACAGTAAATTGTATTGCGGTTGCATAGAGACAAAGCGCGTCCAGCCGTTACGCTCAGCAACATGCTGCATCTTTGCAAAACGCCAGGCTTCCATTGAGGATGCACCGATATAGCGAACTTTCCCGGCTTTCACCAAATCGTGAAGTGCTTCCATGGTTTCTTCAACAGGTGTGCCGTGATCAAAACGGTGAATCTGATACAGATCCACATAATCCATACCCAACCGGGTCAGGCTGTCATCGATAGACTGAAACAGCGATTTTCGCGAGAGAAAACCGGTATTGGGTGAGTTACGCCATGGGAAAAATGCCTTAGTAGCGACGACAATTTCATCCCGGTACGCCATATCGCGTAGCGCCCGACCAACAATTTCTTCTGAGCTTCCACCTGAATAAATATTAGCCGTATCAAAAAAATTAATTCCCGCCTCAAGTGCCTGGCGAATCAACGGTCGCGAAGCACTTTCATCAAGCGACCACGGCTGAGGAAGGCGTTCCGGTTCGCCGTAACTCATGCATCCCAGACACAGTCGTGAGACTTTCAGGCCACTTCGCCCCAGGTTTACATACTGCATAATCATCTCCCTGCCACGTTATTTAATGAAAATTGCGACGTCTGTTATTGCCAGTTGCCCACCATTTTCGGGATGAATTCACGAATCTCATATTCAGCGAGATTGGGGTGATAGGCGTCTTCGCTCAGAATAGCGTCCAGCTCTTCCCGGCTTTCAGTCTGAGCAATAATCACCCCTGCTCTTTCGCGATCGGAATAGGGACCGATGAGAACAAACTTGCCTGCATTGAAATACTGCTGAAACCAACTGACATGGCGTGTGAAAAGCGCCTCATGCTGAACAGCCGTGATATCGCCATTCACCGTAATATTGATGAGATACATTTTCCCTCTTCTCCTTTACACAGCCATTTTTAAAGCAGGGGTAGTTTCTTTAATCGCGGTAATCAGACGCGCGGCATGAACTTTTGCCAGTGCTTTCTGTTCGAGGACTTTAGCTTCATCACGCCCTGCATAGCTCATCCCAAAGGTGTAAACCGGCTCCTGCCAATCCAGATTGCACAGCAGTGCCGTGGTTTCAAACGGTGTGATGTATTGCTGAATGTCGTGACCGAACAAACCTTCAGGGGAATACAGGCCCTCTGGTGCTCCGGCGGTAAAGGAAATGATCAGCTTTTTGCCACCCAGTTTTGCGGTTGAGCCATGGGCAAAGCCGTGAACTAATACCTGATCAATCCACAACTTCATTAACCCCGGCACTGAATACCATGAAAAAGGAAACTGCCAGACAATCACATCAGCTTCGAGTAAGGCTTGCTGCTCCCGTGCCACGTCGATCCGGTAGTCAGGATACAGAGCATCAAGAAAGCGAATTTTGGCCCCGGGCAACGCTTTTGCGACTTCATCCAGGATAGTGGCGTTACCAATGGATTCACTAAGATTCGGATGACCTGAAATAATCAGTACATTTTGCATTTTTGGCTTCTTTAACAGGGGTTTGTTTTACTGTAAGTGAGTATAACCAACCCTGATTCTGTTTTTTAGAGCAGTAATAGCTCATACACTCTTAGCCAATAGCTAATAATCTAACTTTGTTTCCTCTGCTGGGGGTCGCCATGAACAATGTCATTTACAACCAAATCCGTATTTTCCAGAGCATCGCCCGTGAAGGCAGCATCACTGCTGCGGCCAGGAAACTTGAGATAACGCCACCTTCGGTCAGCAAAGCGCTAAAACTGCTTGAGCAGCATATTGGTCACCCGCTTTTTGTGCGCACCACCCGGCGCATTGAGCTGACGGATGCCGGGGAACAATTGTTGCAACAGACATCGCGGGCTGTGGCGTCACTGGAAAGTGCGGTGGAAAGCATCAAAGACCTGAATCAGGAACCCTCCGGGCTGGTCAGAATTACGCTGTCACGCTTTGCCTACCTGCTTATCCTGAAGCCCTTTATGGCAGAGTTTTGCCAGAGCTACCCCGGAATACAGCTTGAGATATCCGTTTATGACGGAACAGTAAACATGGTTGATGAACGTTTTGATTTGGGCATTCGTTTTGGCGATATCCTTGAAGAGAGTGTTGTGGCCCGCCCGTTGATGAAACCGTTTCGTGAAGGTTTGTATGCTTCTGCGGCCTATCTCGCGGAACACGGTACGCCCAAACTGCCAGCGGACTTGCATCAGCATCAACTCATCGGCTACCGCTTTATTACCAATAACCGCCTCCTCCCTCTGATGCTGGAAGATAAAGGTCAGCAATTAACCGTTGAGATGCCAGGGCAGCTCATCAGCAATGATATTGATGTCATGGCAGATGGCATACGCAGCGGTCTTGGAATTGGCAGATTGTTTGAGCCGGTGTATGAATTGCAGCCCGATAAAGAGCAGTTTATCCCGGTGATGATGCCTTACTGGAAGACCTATCCACCGGTTTATCTCTACTACTTAAAAAACACCGGCAAGGCAAAACGAGTCAAAGCGCTGATTGATTTTTTAATGATGAAAACCAAAAAATAGCTGACGACATAACCTGTTAAAGGTCCACATCCGTTTGAAGCGCTAAACAGCGCTACAGGTATATCGCTGCGTGCGCCGTAGCCGTTAAGGTCAGGAGCAATAACTGGCCGACCACCCGGAGGTCTGTGAAATTTCGGATCCCTCAAAGTACCGGTTAAGCCGTTGATAAATATGACAGGTGCGATGTTACCTCAGTCTTTTGGTGGTTTTGACAGGATAAGAATTCAAATTTAGTTTATTTATTAGCCAGCTCATGGCAAAAGTGATCCAGTCAAAGGAGCCAAATTTAAGAAGCCCGCTTAGGAAACTCAGCGGGCTTCTTGCTTTTCATGCTCCGGTACTATGCCTTTATGGCTTTGATGCAATCAGTGAGTGTGAAATTTCCGAAGACAGCCACAGATTCCATGCATTAGCATTTAGGTAACTTTATGATTTTTCCATACCATTTCTGAGAAACCCGCTAAGGACCAGACTGCATTTGTTTAACATCAGATATTGAAAACAGTACGGCAACGGCTGTCATCTTCATTCCAGGCATCATTCACTTCGCTTAATGGCCGAATACGAAATGGGACTGAGAAATCACTCAAAGCAGCAGCTTGTAATAGTTCACCAACCGAAGCGACCAGTTCAGCATCAGATACGCTGCCAAGTCCGCTCCCCATCAGGGTCAGTCCTGATGAGCGTAGTAATTTGCTATGTAATGATATTTCTTGTCCACTTAATGAGCCGATCTGCACAAAACGCACCAGTCTGGCACCTCCGGCAGCGGCAGACTTCATAATATCAAGCGCACTCTCCCCCCAGAGATAATCCAAAACGACATCAACACCCTGTTCCATGAGTGCCGGGAGTTCATGCGATAATTCATCCAGCGTAAGCGTGATATCAGCCCCCTGAGTACGGAGTTTCGCCAGGACTTCAGTATTACGCCCAGTCGCGATGATTTTCCCCGCGCCCAGGTGACGAGCGATACGCACCGCCAGACCGCCGGAGGTGCCTGTCGCGCCATTGATGAGAACAGTTTCCCCTTTTCGCAGCTGCGCCCTGCGCGTTAATGCTGTCCAGGATGACATTCCGGGATTACCAATGGCGGCTGCCATTGAGAGATCAAGTGTTGCCGGGAGCGGCACAATACTTTTAGGCGTAACCAGGGTCATCTCAGCCATACTGCCAAAAGGGGAGCTCAATGCGAAAAAAAAGACCGGGTCTCCGTTAGTCAGATAACCTGCGCCATCAATTCCGGGTATAAACGGATATTCCATTGCTGAACTGTAGTGTGTTCCCGCGGCCCGCGACTTGGCCAGTTGACTGATTGCAGCGGCTTTAACGTTGACCACTATATGCTGCTCATCTCCCTGAGGGTCCATGAAATCACCGTAAATCGGCGTTTCGCCTTTGCCATTAACAAGTGCTGCTTTCATTAAGTTCACCTTTAGCTCAAGAAATATATGTGTACAATGCACACATTATTCCCACTCCCGGATGCCGTCAATGAAAAGAGTGCAAAATACACATAAACCCGATTATTTTGATGATTTACATGATACGTTGCTGGCTATCGTCGGTGCTTTCAATCGGCCGCAACGTGATGAAATAATGATAAAAAACTCCGGTATTAATATTGACCGTGCATTATTTCCACTGCTGGTCCTGATAGGCCGCTTTGGCCCTATAGGTGTAGGAGAACTCGCTGATCGGGTGGGGCGGGATTATACGACGGTAAGCCGTCAGGTAACTAAACTCGGGCAAATGGGCCTAACCCATCGACAGAGAAATGTTAAAGATAAGCGAATTAACGAAGCGGTCGTTACGCCTGAAGGAAAAATGATGACCGATAAAATCGATCACACGCGAGCACTCATTTATAACGACATCTTCAATAGCTGGCCGGACAATGACCGCGTCGAATTCGAAAGATTATTGAAAAACTTCGTTCATGATTTTAATGCATTGGAACCCATTAAGTCCGTTTGATCCGGACTTATGAATATGCAGGCGAAGTGCGCAATAAACTTAGCCTGCACGTAAACAGCCGTACATGGCAGGGTCCGCTAGTCTACAGCTCCACGCTCCTACCCTCCTCCCAAGGCCTTGTAAAGGGTAATAAGACTGTTTTGCTGCGAAAGTCTGCTCTGAATCAGAGACTGTTGCGCAGAGAATAATGTCCGCTGCGCATCCAGCACATTCAGGTAGTCCGTCGCACCGTTAGCATAGCGATGGCTCATCACCATTCCCAACCCTACCGTGATGTGTTGAGCATGTCTGACTCATTCAAAGGCACTTGCGCTGAACGCCTGCGTCAGCGGCTTCTCTTTGCCTTTGAGAAAATATCAAAGGACAAAAAAATCCAGCAAATGCTGCGCTTGTCTTTGACTGAGGGTGTACGTCTTCCGGAAATTGTTGATCGTCATTATGACGAATTCGTAGAGCCTCTGGCAGGAGCAATAGGCAGCTTAATCTGAAATATGCTGCCCGGTGCTTTGTCAGGGGATAATGCGTGCCGCTCTCAGTTGCGTGAACAGGCTGAAAAACATTTCGTGGGTGGCCTGCATACGGGTAAAGCCTGCCCGGCGCAGCTTGCTGCCATCACCAAACATGTCGTAATCCCAACCAAACACAAAATCTGCAAAACTCCCGTCGTTCAGCTGTAAAATGTCAGTTTCCATCAACCGCTGCCCGGCAAGTTCACGCCATGTCGTGCGGTAGTCCTTAAACAACTGATGAAATGACAGCCGGACCGGCGGTGCGTATTCCAGCTCAAACCAGCGCGCGATATGCGGCCAGAGCTCGCTCCAGCGCCAGATGTCACCGTTATTCACGTTGAAAGCCTGGTTCTCTGCCGCAGGCGAGGTTGCAGCCCACAATGTCGCCTCTGCCAGCAACCCGGCGTCAGTATGATCAACGATGCTATGCCAGGTTTGTTCTGAACCGGGAAAGCGGAGAGGTAAATCCTGAGCCTTACACAGCGACGCATACAGTGCGATGCTCATTGCAAGATTCATGGCATTGCCGGGCACCGCGCTGCCAACCACACCCGGCCTGATTGCATTCCAGTGCCACGTTTTCCCACGCTGAAAATGGCTGAGCCATGTGAGCTGAGCCGCGTTAAATTCTGCGCCGGGTATGGCGGGATCGCTTTCACGCGCCGGGGTTTTGAACGGTCCAAGATGTGCGCCATAAACTTTGTATCCTTGCATCAGGCTTACAATCTGGAGGGGTGCCGTTTTCTCAATGTTACTGACCAGATTGCGCAACATGGTGACGTTCGGTTCAACCATTTCTGTCCAGTTCGCGGCGTTCACCCAGGCGCTGTAAAAAATATGGGTGATGCGGCTGAGTGGTTGCAGTGCCTGCGCGCTGTTTTGCGCATCCAGTAAATCGACGTTTACAACCTGAATATTATCAGGGTGAGATAATGCATTGCGGCTCAGCCCGATAACCTCCCACTCATTTTGCAGAAGTGTTTTGACAAGCTGGCTGCCGACAATACCGCTGGCGCCGGCGACCAGCGCGACCTTTTGTTGCTGCGTCTTATTCATGGTGTTTCTCCAGAGAAGGTGACAGATACAGTGTGATATATTATTTTTTTCACACATATCCCATGAAACTGATGGCACTTATAAGCAGAATCATTAAATGAATAATAAGCTCAATGCCATTGCCACCTTTCTGCGCGTAGCACAAGCAGGCTCTTTTTCTGCAGCCGCCCGCCAGAGCGGTATGAAGCAATCTGCGGTCAGTCAGCAGATTGCCGCACTTGAGGAGGAGCTCGGTGTGGTATTGCTGCATCGTACAACGCGTGTGATGGCGCTTACTGAGCAGGGAGAAAGTTACCGGCGTGATATGCAGCTTTTGCTGGAGGCCATGCGGGAAGCAGAAAGGCGTCTGAACCCTGCCGATCACCACTGGCATGGCAGGGTTCATGTGCAATTGCCGAGCGGGCTGGGCCAGCTCTTTTTACCCCATCTGCTGACGCTTCAGAAAATGAACTCAGGATTGCACCTTACGCTTTCACTTGATGACCGCATCGCCGATCTTGTCACTGAAGGGGTGGATGTCGCGCTGCGCTTGACCCATGAGCCTCCGCAAACGCATGCGGCGCGCGTGCTGGCACGTATTGAAACGGCGCTTTTTGCCGCCCCCGGTTTTAAACCGGTTCATTCTGTGAGTGAGCTGGCGGCACATCCACATGTGCGATTCAGCGGCATCGCGCCGGAGGCACCACTACGGTTAGTTTCTGATAGTGAAACTATCGACATCAAAGTTAATACCGTGTTCCGGGCTAATACCAGTGAAGCGCTGTTACAGGCGATAGAGTCAGGCATGGGTATCGGTGGCATGCAGCTACCGCTCGCGGCCAGGGCTTTGCAAGCCGGTACGCTGGTTCCGGTATTACCCGCCTACAGGTTAGCTGATCGCTTCCTCTATGCGGTCTACCCGGACGCCCGCTTTATCCCGCAGAGGGTCAGAAGCATTATCACTGTAATCGAACAATTACTGCCTGAGATGACGGGGCCTTTACGCATTCTATAATGCTTTTTTCATAAAAATACGGCTCGTGCCTTCCGGTTGACAGTCAATACGCCCAACCCCTTCCCTCCCATCAACATGAACTCCCCCACAAACGCCGGCTTCAATTCAGAGAGTGGAAGACCCTCACTGTGGGTAACGCGCTGATTGACGCATTTATTGACCGGGGCTCATGCGATCTGGCAAAGGAATTTGCGTTCCCTTTAACCTGGCTCATAGACATGGTGATGGCGGGACTGCGCGCGGGGGCACCGCTACGCTCTGTTTCTCAATAGACGACGGCAAAGCGTGCATGCAGAAACTTCCTGCGATATCAATATCGTTGTATTACTGTCTGCTGAACTCTACCTCTATTTTATCTGTATCCCCCATCGCGGGGAGTGTCCCGGGATTTACAACGTTCCCGATGGGGGTGTAGCGATATGAAGAGTCAAATGAGGCATAGAATAAAACCAACGTTTGCGTTCCGTACAACATGAGATCACCGGCATGAAGGGTCCCCGGCTGCACCGGGCTGGAAGGCAAGCTATGAGGCAGTTCGGCAAATTTCTCGTTACCATTTAACTCAGTCATTTCGAGTTGCAGAGGTAACATATTAACAAAGGATTTAGCCGCCGGATTGTCGTGAATTCTGACTTCAAATGGTTGGCCATTAATGATCATTCTCGCCTTCATGACGTTATCCTTACGCAGTGTGGTGTCGGCATGGCTTGCAAAAGCGCACACCCAAAGCAGGCTCGTGAGTAAATATTTCACATGACCTCCGGAAGAGCAGCCACACCCGGCAGGATGTGGCTTTGGCGTTTAACTGAGGTGAGTTTTAAAGAATGACGCCAGCTTGGCGAAAGGGATCAAATCGGTACGGTCATACAAATCGACATGGCCAGCACCCGGGACGATATACAACTCTTTCGGCTGTCCGGCACGTTTGTAGGCATCTTCGCTGAATTCCTTCGAATGCGCCTGGTCGCCGGTGATGAAAAGCATCGGGCGCGGAGAAATCGTTTCGATATCATTGAACGGATAGAAGTTCATAAACTTCCCTATGCTGCTCAGCATCGGTTTTGTTGTCAGCTCTTCTTTCTCGCCCTGTGGCGTATAACCCCCCCGTGATGTGCGATAGAAATCGAAGAATTCCCGCTGAACCGCAGAGGTTGAATCATCGAGCTTGTTCACGGTTCCGGGAATATAGGCAATATCGCCGCCTTTAAACTCGACCAGCCGTTGTTCTGTAGCCGACTTAATAAACGCTTTGCGCTGTTCAGGCGTCACGGAATGATTAAGACCATGACGGAACACAGACCCCATGTCATACATGCTGACGGTGGCAATGGCCTTCATTCTCGGGTCAATTTTGGCAGCACTGATAACGAAGCTGCCGCTACCACAGATACCCAGTGCACCAATTCTCTGCGGATCAACATAAGGCTGAGTGCTGAGATAATCGACTGCAGCACTAAAGTCATCCGCATAGATTTCAGGGGAAATCAGATGACCGGGTTTGCCGTCACTCTCCCCCCAGAAGGAAAGATCAATCGCCAGCGTCACGAACCCTTGTTCCGCCAGTTTCTGGGCATACAAATTTGAGCTTTGTTCTTTCACCGCCCCCATCGGATGACCAATGACAATAGCGGGATGCTGCACGTCTTGCTTCATCCCTTTCGGTATAAACAAATTACCGACGACTTTCATTTGATACTGGTTTTTAAAGATCACTTTTTGCCGGGTGACCTTATCGCTTTGGTAAAAGTTATCTGCTCCGTTAGACATATCGGCTCCTGTCGCAGCAAATGAGCTGATTAACAGCCCTAACAGCAGGGTAAATACTTTCATTGATGAATCCTCAGTGGGTTGGATGGATATCTTTACGTGACGTTAATAAAGCCAGGGCAGCCGCGATGACGAGTAAAATGGCACTGATGAGAAAAGTGCTTTGATAACCACTATGGTCAAAGGCAAAACCCCCGAGAGTGGAGCCCATGGCGATTGACAGTTGCACGATGGCGACCATAAGACCTCCGCCCGCCTCCGCATCTTCCGGCAGGGTTCTGGCAATCCATGTCCACCATCCGGTGGGGGCCGCCGTGGCGATTAATCCCCACAACCCCAGCAACGGCGCAACGACCCATACACTGTTTCCAAAAGCAATCAGCACCCCGGCGATTGCAGCCATCAGCAAGGGAATGGTGATAAGTGTGGGATAAAAGGCGGTCTTCAAAAACGTGCCAATCACCAGGGTGCCGATAAAGCCTGCCATACCGATGGTCAGCAAAATGAGCGACAGCGTGGTGATATTTACCTGCGTGACTGTCTCGAGGAACGGGCGCAAATAGGTGAATAAGGAAAACTGCCCCATAAAGAACAATCCGCAGGCGGTAAGGCCAGCGACCACAAGCGGGTTAGCAAAAAGACGAAAAACATTGGCAGTCCTCTTACCGGCTTTCTCCGTGGTCATTGCAGGCAGGCTGAACCACTGCCATATAAAGGCAATGACCGCCACCGGAACGATGCAAAAGAACGCCCCGCGCCAGCCGATGACAGACCCGAGATAACTCCCCAGCGGAGCGGCTATAACGGTTGCCAGCGCGTTACCGCCGTTAAAAATAGCCAGTGCACGGGGAACCCGATGCGCCGGAACCAGGCGAATAGCCGTAGCGGCAGAAAGTGACCAGAATCCTCCGATCGCGATACCAATTAATGCGCGGCCCACCATGTAAATCAGATAACCGGGTGCCAGCGCGATAATTGCACCGGAAACGGCCATCAGCAACGTCATGCTCAGCAGCAATACCTTGCGGTTGAGTGTTCCGGCCAGCGCAGAAATGGAGAGACTGGTCAGTACCGCAAACAGACCGGAAATCGCGATCCCCTGCCCCACGCGTCCCTCACTGACACCTAAATCGGCTGATATCGGCGTCAGCAAGCTCACAGGCATAAATTCCGAAGCGATGAGCGCAAAGACGCATAACGTCATCGCGAAAACCCCGCTCCAGTAAGCGTGCTCTTTTTGACGTTTTGTATGACTCGGCAATGCGGACATAAATAGTAATTCCCAATAATCCAGGGTTATTTGCACACCCGCTGAACGCTATTCGCAGAAATAACGTAAAAAATAAAACGTGAAATAAAGATGAAAAAATAAGAGCGTTAATCTTCCCTCGCGGAATAAGCTCTTGTTGAAAATTTTACACGCGGTGTGCATCATTACTAGCTAATGGATACTGAATGGGCTTATAAGCATTACTTATTAATAAGGCGGGAAGGACTTTATGAAACGCAACCTGAACGATCTTCTTTATTTTATTA
Organism: Rahnella sp. NRRL B-41462; assembly: GCF_003263525.1. Lineage (NCBI taxonomy): Bacteria > Pseudomonadati > Pseudomonadota > Gammaproteobacteria > Enterobacterales > Yersiniaceae > Rahnella > Rahnella sp. NRRL B-41462. The sequence continues at coordinate 63,052 of NZ_JYDF01000044.1, forward strand.
CGGTTGCCCGTGAAAGCAGCTTCACCCGCGCCGCTGCAAAGCTGGGCGTCACCCAATCCGCACTGAGCCAGGCGATTTCGGCACTTGAAGAGGATATGCAAATTCGCCTGCTGACGCGTACAACCCGTAGCGTATCGCCGACCTCTGCCGGAGAACGGTTGCTACTGACCATAGGCGATCATGTTGATGGCATACTCGCCGAGCTAGACATGCTGACTGAGATGCGTGATAAACCCGCAGGAACTGTTCGCATCACCTGCGGCCCCCATGTTCTGAAAACCATACTGTTGCCCAAATTATCGCCTCTGCTGAAACACTATCCGGATATCAGACTGGAGTTTGATGCTAACCACGGTTTTCGCAACATCGTCGCCGACAGGTTTGACGCGGGTGTCCGTCTGGGTGACACCATCGATAAGGATATGATAGCGATACCGATTAGCCCGAAGTTGCAAATGGCTGCGGTTGCATCGCCTGAGTATTTTGCTACCCATGCGATGCCGCAAACGCCACACGACCTTCTCCAGCACAACTGCATTAATATGCGGCAAGCGACGTCAGGGGGACTTTACGTCTGGGAGTTCGACAATGAAGAAGGCCCGGTAAATGTCCGGGTTACCGGGCAACTGACGTTTAATACGTCAGCACACATGGTGGACGCGGCATTAGCCGGGCTTGGCATTGCTTTTCTGCCGGAAGAAGAGTTTGAATCACATATTGAGGAGGGGCGCCTGATACGCGTACTTGAACCGTGGTGCCAGCCATTTCCCGGCTATTACCTGTATTATCCCAGCCGTAAGCAACCCTCACCCGCATTTTCACTGGTCGCTGATGCCTTACGCCACAAGGCATAGAAAAGCCCGCGGGCCTTCAGGCAACGATGAGCGAAGAGATGACCAGATCTTGTTATGTTAGCCAGTGGCAGGCCGACATATGGCGTCTAAATTTCCATGCCCATGATGTGCAACTTACTTATCTGTGATTCCGTTCTGAAGTCAGTATCAGTTATGTGTCGCATGCCTGAAGCTTCATAGAATTTACGAGCGCGATCGTTTTTCTCTCTCACCGAAAGCCACAAAAATTTCTTATCTTGCTTTTGCGCAGCTGTAACGATTTCTTTAAATATTTCTTTTCCAAAGTGTTTACCCGTCGCTTCCGGTGCAAGATAAAGCCGGTCAAGCGATACCCCAGAAATAGCCGTTCCCGGAATCGTATTGATCCACGTGAGTTTGGCAAATCCAACCGGTTTATCGTTTTGCGCCAGAAACCAGCAAACTTTTGGATCCCTTAGTCCGTCATTGAGTGCGGACAAAGAGAATTCACTTTCCAGATACGTATTCATTTCGCGCTCTGACAACCACATATGTCTGAAGTGCGCCGGATATATATTGAAAGCCAGGCTGCGCAACAGGCTGGCATCTACCGGGTGGGCGATTCGTGTATTGATGTTCATGCAGAAACCTTAAACCAGCAATAAATTGGAATGACTTAACATATCAAACTTACTTTAATAACGGTCGAACTCTTCAGCAAGGGTATTCATCACTGCCCTGACTCTTGCAGTGTGCGACAGATCCTGATGCATAACCAGCCAGACCTCATAAGGGCTTTTACGCGTTCTTTCTGGCCACAGGCGGATAAGTTCCGGGTACATTTTCGCAAGGTAATCGGGCAGCTCACCCAGGGCCAGCCCTGCGCGAATAAACGTTGCTAACATCATGCTGGAGTCCAGCTCTGCCACTACGCGTCCTTTATGTCTCGGTTCTCCTGCCAGCAGTCCATCCTGAGAGCGCGTAATGCCTGACTGGTAAAGCGCGATACGGTGCCCGTCAAAGCCTTTGCCGGGTTCTGGTATGCCAAACCTGTCGATATACTTATGCGTCGCAAAAAGTCCCACCTCCCTGGAGGCCAGTTTACGGGTAATCAAATCCGGCTGTTCTGGCCGAATGGTGCGTACCGCTATATCCGCTTCGCGTCGGCCGATATCCAGCAGGCGTGTGGTGGTGGTCAGATTTACCCGAATATTGGGAAAGTTATGCTGTACGCGCTCGATTGCCGGTAAAACAAAATCAATGGCCAGCGAGTCAGTGGCAGTCACATGCACTTCTCCTTCAAGCCGGTCATCATCCCCGGAGCCGCGACGTTCAAAGCTGACCGTCAGGCGCTCAATCTCTTCTGCAAGCGAGAGTATTTTTCGCCCGCCAGCGGTCAGAACCCAGCCCTGACGGCTTTTTAAAAATAGTTTACTCCCCAATAATTTTTCAAGCGTATTGAGTCTGCGGCCTACGGTAGTCTGATCAACTGAAAGCTGCTCAGCCGCGCTGCGTAAAGTACCTGCGCGGTATACCGCCAGGAAAATCCGGACATCATCCCAGTTCATCGTTCCTCATGCTGCATTTTTGCAGGTATTGCCTGCATGATAATGCATTTAAGCAGGATGAAACAGACGTTAAGCTACGCACTTCTTCTGCTGATAACCCTTTTCAACACCGGAAATTTTATGCCTCGACTCTCTTTTATTATTACCGTTGCTATGCTGAGCGCGTTCGGTCTCATCGCGTCCGATATTTATCTTCCGGCGATGCCAGATATGGCACGCGAATTTGCGGTGGATCCATCGCGGATATCTCAGACCATTTCAGCCTATTTACTGGCACTGGCCATATGCCAGCTTTTTTACGGTCCGCTTGCAGATCGCTTTGGACGAAAACCCGTACTGCTCGCTGGCATTGCGATTTACATTGGCGGATCGCTGGGATGTGCAATTGCTGAGAGCTATTCTTCTTTTCTGCTCTTTCGCCTGCTGCAAGGGGCAGGTGCAGCGGCTGGTCTCGTCATTGGTCGCACGCTGATCGCGGATACCTGTAATAAAGCCATTTCTGCCAGGGTCTACTCGGTCATCTATCCGCTGGTCTCATTGTCACCTGCAATAGCACCGATGATAGGGGGACATCTCGCCGCCACATTTGGGTGGCATACGGATTTCATTTTCGTCGCCATTTTCGGCATGGCTACCATGCTGATGATCATTTTCATGCGCGAGACGCGACCTGAAAATATCTCTGCTACGGCCTCGCCGTTTTCAGGATTTAGCGTTATTTGCGGCGATACGGGGTTCTGGCGTTATACGCTTATCGTCTGTTGCATCTACAGTGCATGGTTTATTTATCTGACTCAGTCTCCTTTTTTATTTGCGCAGCTCGGGATGAGTGAGGAGGCGCGAGGATGGCTCTATATTCCCTTAACGGCAGGTATTATCGGTGCCAATGTGTTAACGAAACGGCTTTTAAACTTCTGGCAATATGATCGCATTGTTACTGCCGGCATCATGTGTTTTGTGCTGGGTGGTCTGGCTTATGCCACAGTAATGTTTACGGCAGAAAAAGGGATTTTATCTATTTTGCTTCCTATGTGCCTGGTCAGTCTGGCAAACGGCTCCAGCCTTTCACTGGCAATATCCGGGGCAATCAGCAGCGGGCATGGTCATGCCGCCACGGCCTCCGGAATGATTGGTTTTATGCAGATAGGCAGCGCGGCTGTTTTTGCCAACTTCATAAGTGCAGAGTTTGGTTTCAGCCAGCCGGTACTGGGCTCTTCAGTTTTATTGCTGGCTCTCACCGCACTTGTGGCCTGCCGTAAACAGCGTATCCGGCGCCATCATATTCAATCCTCCCGTTGAGCCTCTGACCGGCTGTGAAGGTTGTAATGTTTATTTCTGTCTCGAAATAAGAGTAATTAATCAAAGTTCAAAATAGCGCATTATTTCCACTATTAACGAATTTTTTCAGGATTAACAAATAACAGGTCATCAACGATGCAATTTTCTTCCCGCAAATACATATCCCGGAGTTTTATATAAATAATGTATAAATAATGGCACAACACTCATTGAGTGCATGCCTTTTTTGATCATGCCAATATTCTCACGACTTCAAACGTCAAACAGTATTAACATCTATTTAATTAAAGGATATTTGCATGACAAATTTAAATTATAAACCGACAATCTGGACACGTGCTGATGCTCTGAAGGTCAACGAAAATGACCCGACCACCACACAGCCTGTTGTTAGCGCCGATTTTCCGGTTATGAGTGATGAAGTATTCATTTGGGATACGATGCCGCTTAGGTCATTAGACGGCACGGTGGTTTCTGTCGACGGATGGTCCGTTATTTTCACGCTGACAGCGCAGCGTAATAACAATAATTCAGAATATCTCGATGCAGACGGAAATTATGATATTACCAGTGACTGGAATAATCGCCACGGACGCGCCAAAATTTGTTACTGGTATTCCCGTACGGGTAAGGATTGGATTTTTGGTGGCCGCGTGATGGCAGAAGGTGTTTCCCCTACGACCCGCGAATGGGCAGGGACGCCAATTTTGCTCAATGAAGACGGCGAGATTGATCTTTATTATACCTGTGTCACGCCAGGTGCGACCATTGCAAAAGTGAGAGGCAAAGTGCTGACCTCAGAAGAAGGCGTAACACTGGCCGGTTTCAACGAGGTTAAATCATTATTTTCAGCCGACGGCGTGTATTACCAGACTGAAAGCCAGAATCCATACTGGAACTTCAGGGATCCAAGCCCGTTTATCGATCCTCATGACGGTAAACTCTACATGGTGTTTGAAGGTAACGTGGCGGGTGAGCGGGGTTCTCACGTCATTGGCAAACAGGAAATGGGTACCCTTCCGCCGGACCATCGTGATGTGGGCAATGCAAGATACCAGGCGGGCTGTATTGGTATGGCCGTCGCCAAAGATCTTTCAGGAGATGAATGGGAAATTCTCCCTCCTCTGGTGACCGCTGTCGGCGTCAATGATCAAACCGAACGCCCTCATTTTGTCTTCCAGGATGGAAAATATTACCTGTTCACGATCAGTCATAAGTTTACCTATGCGGAGGGTCTGACGGGGCCTGATGGTGTTTACGGTTTCCTGAGTGATCGCCTTACCGGCCCTTATTCTCCGATGAACGGCTCCGGTTTGGTATTAGGTAATCCTCCTTCTCAGCCCTTCCAGACTTACTCGCACTGCGTAATGCCCAATGGCATGGTGACATCTTTTATTGATAACGTTCCGACCACCGACGGTAATTATCGTATTGGCGGGACAGAGGCTCCTACCGTAAAAATTGTCCTGACCGGAAACCGTTCATTTGTAGAATGCGTGTTTGATTATGGGTATATCCCGCCGATGAAGAATATTATTTTAAATTAATGAGGTGATCTGCCTTTCCGCATACGCTTTGCGGAAAGGCAGTGCAACTGGATTAAAACGGCACCGGCCTCCCCGCTGACTGAACGATTAAAGATTTATATTGATTCCAAAATCCCTGCCAATACATCTCCCGGCCTTTCAAGCACGGCCAGGTGAGTTCTGGCATTCTCCAAACGTTTCACCTTAAAGAAATCATGCGCCATAGCGAAACGCTGTTGTAAAGCAAGGTATTCGTCGTTTCTGTCGAGGGAATAGATATGGGTAGCCTTCGGTGGATTTTTGAGTTTTTCAAGGCGCTGGAGTGGCGAACCGTATGTCTGATAGGCATCGGCGATCACCTGCCCTGCAAGTCGCCACAACGGGTAGCTGGATTCAGACATTTCGGTTTTGAAATGATGGATCATGGTGGGTGACTCGCTTCCTGCCAGCCAAAATTCGTACAGCTGGTTCCGTGCAGACTGCCAGCGTTCTTCATGCTGCATCTCGTTGATTGAAGTGAAAAACGCCGTTGCAGGCTGATTCATGATCCAGTCAAGGAATATCACCGCAGGCACACGTTCTTTCAAACTTTCGGCCAAATCAACCGCTATCCAGCTGGCATGTGCAACGGAAACCGGTACTACGCGGGTCAGACCGAGATGGTCAATGAGTGTCAAAGCGTCTGTTAATAACGCCGCACCGTCAAAATCCTTGCCATCGGTCGATGATTTTCCATGACCACGCCAGTCAATAATGACAACACGGAAAAAAGCAGCGGCCAGTTCAGAGAAGTCATTGAAGACAGTTTTTGGCTGGCACCAGCCTGGCATAAGGAACAGCGTTGTGTCACCCGTACCGATATCCTGATAATCGATATCGCCATGCTCTGTATGCAAAATAGGCATGTTTTCGCCCCGTAGTGAAGTGAGTGGATAACTAACCTATCCGATCCCCCATCAATTAAACAAGCATTTGCTTGTTTAAATAGCACTAATGTCTTATCTCACGAGAGATCGCTAACTGACCTTTTGATTAACGCGATTATTTTCGAACTGCATAATAAGACTCAGCGCAGCGGGCAAAACAGTCAGCGTGACGAAAGTGGCAACGATCAGCCCGCCGATAATCGCATAGGCCATCGGCCCCCAGAAAACCTGCTCAGCAATCGGGATCATTCCCAGTATGGCCGCGCACGCCGTGAGCAATATGGGCCGGGAACGGTGTTGTGCCGCCGCTTTGATGGCTTCATCGCGGTCAAGCCCCTCCCTGACGTTATTGTCCACTTCACTGATGAGGATCACCGCATTGCGGATAATCATGCCTGCTAATGCGATGATGCCGAGCAACGCAACAAATCCCATCGGCGTACCCGTCGGCAACATCGCCAGCACAATGCCAATCAGTCCGAATGGCGCCATGAACAACGCGAGAAGCATGCGGGAGAAGCGCTGCAACTGGACCATCAGCAGGATCAGCATAACAAACAGTGTGACCGGCAACACCGCGAACACCGAGCTGTTGCCTTTGTCCGACTCGTCCACCACACCGCCCTCCTCTATCGTATATTCCGGCGGTAAGCTTGCCCTGATACGTGAGACCAGAGGAGAGAGTTGTTGAGAAACAGCCTCTGCCCGCAGACCTGCAGCTAAATCCGTCTGTACCGTGATAAACGGCAGGCGCTGCCGACGCCAGATAACCGGGTCATCAACTCCCCAGACCGGCGTCGCCACCTGACTCAGGGGGATTTTCTGCCCGCTTGCCGTGTTGATCATCAGCCCGGACAGCGTGGTCAAATCCTGACGTTCGCGCTTATTCCCGCGCAGAACAACGTCAATCAGCCGGTTTTTATCCCTGACGGTGGTGACAACGCTGCCAGACCAGACAGTGTTGAGCAACGTGGCGAGACTTTCGGAAGAAACACCCGCCGCCCGTGCTGCGGTCTGATTCACCTGTAACGTGATGACCCGCTCAGGTTCACCGGCGGTCAGATTAACTTCGCGGGTCCGGGGACTGTTTCCGAGAACGCTGGCGAGGTGCTGCGCAATCTGCCTGACCTTCGCATAATCCGGTCCGCTGACGCGATATTTTACCGGCCAGCCGATCGGCGGCCCCAGTTCCAGCGGCGAAACGCGCGTCGTGATATCACTGAAATCCCGGGCCAAAATAGTGTCCAGTTGCGCACGTAACTTATCCCTGTCCTCCAGACTTTTGGCGACAACAACCAGTTGTGCCGTGTTCTCATCATCCAGTAACACGTCCATGGGCAGGTAAAACCGCACCGCGCCTGACCCCACGTAGGTAGAAAAATGATCTACGTTCGGATTGTCTTTCAGGGCGTGCTCCAGCCTCTCCGCCCGGCGTGCCGTGTCGCTTTGCGAAACGTTACCGGGAAGCGTAAGGCTGACCAGCAGTTCCGGGCGATCGGACGCCGGGAAAAATTCGCCCTGCATAAACGTGGTCGCATAAGCGGCAAGCCCTAACAAAAGGCAGGCGAAACTGAGAGTCGCCACGCGTCTTTGCAAAACCTGATTCAGCAGACGCTGATAGAAACGCATCAGTCTGCCCTGTTTTTCAGCGTGTGATGCCAGTTTCTCAGGTAACAGCCAGGTTCCGATCAGCGGTGAAAACAGAATGGCCACTACCCAGGAACATAAAAGCGCAATCAGCACCACGGCGAAGAGAGAATAGCAATACTCTCCCGCACTTGAGGCAGCAAAGCCTACCGGAATAAAGCCCGCTATCATCACCAGTGTGCCGGTCAGCATCGGGAAAGCAGTCGTTTCAAATGCGTAAGTTGCCGCCCGCCATTTAGAATCACCGGCCTCAATACGGGAGACCATCGCCTCGACGGTTATCATGGCATCGTCCACCAGCAGCCCCAGGGCGATGATTAACGCCCCCAGCGAAATACGTTGTAACCCGATGCCGGCAAGCATCATGCCAATAAACGTCATTGCCAGCACGATGGGGATCGCCGCAGCCACCACCAGCCCGGCACGGGTGCCTAATGAGACGAAGGACACCGCCAGCACAATAACCACAGCCTCAATCAATACACGGATAAAGCCGCTTACCGCCTGCGATACTACGGCCGACTGATCCGCGACTTTAACCATTTCAATGCCGTGCGGGAGCTGTGCGCTAATCACGGCCATCCGGTCACTCAGCGCCTTGCCAAAAGAAAGCATGTTGCCTGTAGAAGCCATGGAAATGGCGAGACCGATCGCGGGCTGACCGTTGACCCGAAATGCCGGTGACGGGGGCTCGGCATCCTGGCGGCTAATGGTCGCGATATCCGTCAGCGGAATGTAGCGCCCGCTAATATGCAGCGTCACGGCACGTAAACTTTGCTCTGACGTCAGTGCGCCGCTCACACGCAGGGCAATGTTTTCACGATCGCTTCGCAAGACCCCCGAAGGTTCTACCGCATTTTGAGCCTTCAGTGCATCGGTGATTTGCCGGAGATCCAGCCCCATTCCCGCCAGTTGTGCCGGTGAAAATGCGAGAACAATATTCTCTTCCTGCACGCCCAGCAGGCTGGCTTTTCCCATATCCGGCAGCGACATCAGACTGCGGCTGATATCATCGACCTTGTCACGAAGCTCACGCGGCGTGAAACCTTCCGCAGTAAAGCCATAAATGGTGCCAAAGGTGTCATCAAATTCGTCATCCACCGAGGGACCCTGCACACCTGCTGGCAGTGACGGCGCGATATCCTGCATCTTTTTGCGCACCTGATACCAGATACCCGCAACCTCTGCAGGTGGCGTGTTATCGCGAAGATTCACAAAAATAACCGATTGCCCGGCACGCGTTTCACTTTGCACAAAATCAAGATAAGGCGTTTCCTGCAGTTTTTTCTCCAGCGTATCGGTGACCAGATTAACCGTATCCTCCACGCTTGCCCCCGGCCAGCTCGCGGACACCACGGCAGTTTTAATGGTAAACGCCGGATCTTCATTACGGGGGAGTTGCTCATAGCTGATGACACCCGCCGCCATTAACAGCAGCATAAAAAAGGCAATCAGTGACTGATGATTCAGCGCCCAGGCTGAAAGGTTGAAGGCCCCGACCGGGGAAGACGGTTTCATTCGCTGTCCTCCCCGGGCATGACTTTTTCACCTTCACGAAGTTTACTCACACCGGCAATGACCACCCTTTCGCCAGGCTGTACACCGGCAGACAGGAATATTTCAGAGGTACTGTAACGCCCGATAACCACGGGCCGTAAATGCAGCGTCAGCGTTTTCTCATCAACAACAAAAACCGCCGGTTTATCACCGGATCGGGTCAGCGCAGAAGCAGGCAGTGCTGTCAGACGCGGACCTGACGCGTTAAGTGTCAGTTGAACACTGGCACCGAGTGCCATGGCCGGTGGCGGGTTATCGAGGGTGATGCGGAGGCGCCAGGTGCGGGTTTGCGGGTCGGCCTGCGGGCTGACGTCGCGGAAATGCCCCTGCGCAACCACGGAAGGGGCCGAAAGTAACGATATAGTAAACAGGCTGTCAGCTTGCTGAGGAACAGACTGGGGATCGGCCACATCAAATACGGCATCACGCAGGCTGCCACTGGCCAGGGTGATCACAGACTGTCCGGCACTGACCACTTGTCCTGCCGACGCGCTGACCTGGGTAATCACGCCGTCAGCCGGAGCCGTGAGTTTTGTCCAGGACACGTTTTCCTGCGCATTTTTGAGCGCATCTTCACTGCTCTGACGCTTCGCGCGGGCAGCCTGCCAGTCAGCTTGCGCACTATCAAGCTGCGAGCGTGCGATAGCCCCGGAAGGCATCAGTAACTGCATACGCCTGAGACTGAGCGCCGCAACCTGCTCTGCCGCGCGGGCACTGTTCAGATCAGCCTGCGCACTGCTGAACTGGTTGCGGCTGGTCTCGCTTTCTTGCGTGGCGAGAACCTGACCGGCGATCACACGATCCCCCACCTCAGCCTGCCGCGTCAGAATGCGCCCGTCCAGCCGGAACCCGAGCGTCACCTCTTCATGGGCGCGTATTTCACCCGTTTGAATCAGGGAACTCAAAGCAACAGGAGGCGGTGCGGAAATGGTACGCACCGGCCTGACAGAGGGCGCTTGTTTATGGGCTTTGTCACCACAACCTGTCAGCACAATGGCAACGATGATCAGACAGGCGGCGGGAATGAAGGGAAGCATCCGACCGGTAGCGGATAAATGGCGAACGGCGTGACGCGCATAATCGGTGAAGGTAACAGCCATGACAGTCTTCCTGAATTGAGATGTCGCTATTCAATCCAATCACTGTCCAGATTCCCGTAATATTTCATCAAGAAACCGTCAAGATGCGCACTTTTTGCAAGATGGCTGACCGGCGCAGTGACAGCGGACGTGCAGCATGTAAATCAACATCGACCACGTCCACCGCATCGTCGTCTTCAATAATCAGCATCTGCCTGGTCTCCATACAGGTCATCTTGACGGTTTCTTCATAATTCCCCGACAGTTTATTGACACTGCCTCTTCATACTTCGGGTTTCAGACGCGGCTGCAATCCGCTACGAACCAACGTTTAGGTGATGAGGAATCACAATGACATCCAGAAAACTAATGCTGCAGATGACCTGTTTCAGCCTGTCCGCCACAGTGCTGCAGGCAATGGCCGACAACACGCCGTCTGCGCCGACGTTTACCGTCGGCATGGGCGCACAAAGCGCGCCGCGCTACAGCGGTTCCGATCAGCGCCACTGGCTGGTCGGGCCGGTCATTCAGGCGCGCGATGGCGCCTTTTTCTTCGATTCGCTCAAAGGCGTGGGTTATGACCTGCAGGCGGATAACGGCCTGTATCTGGAACATACGCTGGGATACAGCCTCGGGCGGACAGACAAAAATTCCACCTGGCGGGATGGCTCGAATAAGCTCAAAGGCATGGGGAATATCGATGCGACCATGAATACCGCGCTCGCGGTGGGCTGGTCTGCAACGCCGTGGCTGTCTTTTGAAGGCAAAGCCACCCTGCCACTGACGGACGGGCAAGGTGTGCATTATCAGACTTCCGTCACGGTACTGCCGCTGCAAAACGACACTGACACTGTTGCACTTCAGTCGGCAGCGCTCTTTGGCGACCGGCGCTATATGAATACCTTTTATGGTGTGAGCCGCGAACAAAGCGACCGCACTGACTTCGCGCCTTATCAGTCGGCCGGGGGTTTCTATGGCGTGGACAGCAGCCTGACCTGGAGCCATCAGTTCACGTCCCACTGGGGCGGCGTTATCAGTGCCGATTACACCTGGCTGGACGACAAAGCCGGTAACAGCCCGATTGTCGTTAAGCGCGGCGGCACGACTTACAATTTGGGTGTGCTTTATACCTTCTGATGCAATGAACATGAACCTATGAAAAGTCGTCCCGAACGGCGACTTTTTCATAGGTCCAAAAACACAAAGTCACAACCTTTCTGATAATAAAGGCAGAACACATGAAAGGAGATATCGCAACGCTGGTTTCAATTATTTTGTTTTATATTTTCTCATACTATTGCGTCTTTTTGACGTTATCCCCTCCGCAATTCGGCGGTCATTTCCGGCATATTCTGGATGTCCTCTTAAACTGAAAAAATATATGTGTGATCACAGAAAAATAAGCGCACATTCCCGGGCTGGTGCTGTTTAGAAAAGATATTTAAAACGCACGCGTGCGCCATAACGGTCATCCGTATTACCGGTTTTTACCGACGGCGATTCCAGCCAGGAGGCATAAGCCCCAAGATAAATATTGAAGTCAGGCATATCCATGATATCAGGCAGGTGCCATGAGGAATGGATGGTGTGGATGTCATATTTTCCCGGCGCCAGAATCGCGCAGTCGCTGTCACAGTCACTGGCTACCCCGGCCATATTGAACTTGTCGATATTGTTGTGCGCATAGATGTAACCCAGTTCCACGCGGTGCCATAAGGCATTTATGCCTGCGCTGAAATCTTTTTCGTCAGCGGCGTCGAGATAAGCCGTACTCAGGTTAACAACCGCACCGTTTTCTGCATCGGTTTTAAGCGTGTTCCAGCTCATCGTCATGCCGTAACCGGTCCGGCCCGACTGGTCTACCCAAACACCCTGAGTATCCTGATATCCATAGGCATTGTTCACCAGGTTGCTTTCGACAGCGGCGGCAACCGACCACGCGCCGGATTGCCAGGCCACGACCGGGCGGGCATAAACCACATTTTTACGGTTATCTAACGCATTGCCGTGATAGTTATTGTCGACAAATAGCGAACTGCCATCCTCTATAAGCGTGTTGAATTCGAAATACCAGTTATCGAGTGTCTTACTGAGCAGGAAATTGCCGCCGCTGCTGCTGCGCCCGCGCCCCTCTTTCATCATGTAGATATAACCGTAACCGTCACTGTAGAGATCGTTGGCGGTATTACCGGAATACTCAATGAACGTATCCTGATTCAGCGGGAACATATCCCAGGCCTCGAAGCGACCTATTTTAATTTTCCAGTCATCCTGCTGACCAAAGAAAAATGCCGCATCGTCGAGATTCATTTTTCCGTTTATATCAGCCAGTGGCTGAACAGTGAATCCGGCATATTTTCCATTAACCCCGTTTCGCAGACCATCAAACCCCAGAAGAATACGACCATTCATATCCCAGCGTTCTTTATCTCCGGGCGCCCAGTTTTTATTTGTACTGGTTTTTACCGACGTCAGGCTGCCCGTGCGGCTGGCACCGTCCATATTAAATTCAACGTCCCCGTAAAATTTAATATTACTATTCCCGCTGAGCTGAATAGCGGGAGTCGCGGGAACTGCGGGTGTATTGTTTACCACGGAGGATAATTGCTTCTCCTGCCTGAGTGCGCGAATTTCTGCCTCCGCACCCGCAGCGCGTTGCTCGGTGACTTTCAGCCGCTGCTCCATTTGTTCCAGCCGTTGTTCGAGGGAAAGCGTATCCTGTGCATTGGCTACTGAGGTACATACAGACGTCAACATACATCCGACCCAGATTTTATTCATCGGAAAAGACCTTCTTATTATTGATATTAGTGTGTCATTTTTTGTATAAATACAGCCCGAAGATAAACGCAGTAATAACCCGCCCATCATCAAAGACGGGTTATTCGCGACGCTGAACAGAATTTATTCCAGCTGCCAGGCTCCGGCATCGGATAATGTTGCCGTTCCATGCCAGGCAAATAAATTTAATTCTCGGTGACCGGCATCAGGATATATCCGGCTACTGAGGCAGGCCTGGCCGTCATTAACAAATACCTCGACGGATGAGCTGTCGATAAACACACGTAAAGCCAGAGGAGCGCCGGGCACTAACGGTACGCTGCGCGTGCCACATAATCCGTACTGCGGATAGCGGCGTTCCAGCACCAGACGCTGCATCTGGGTATCAACATAGACACGTAAACCGTCCCCCAGACTAAGTCCATACTGCTCCGCATCACTGCGTGCGCCATCCCAGTGAAGCGCAACTTCCATCGACTCCCCTTTTTCCGCCATCAGGATCTGCTGATTTTTCAAGGTACTGACAGGCCACGGGAACCAGGCCTGACGCAGTGCTTCCACCTCTTTCGCGGGACGCATCTGCAGACGATTGTTCTCATCAAGACTCAGCTCACGCGGCAGAGACAGCATCCCGGCCCAGCCGTCCTGTTGCTCCGGCATCGGCGACTCCCACATAGCCAGCCAGCCAATCACGATGCGGCGGCCATCCGGCGTCAGGAAACTCTGCGGGGCATAGAAGTCGTGCCCGTGATCCATTTCAATAAATTCTCCTGTACGAACAAACGGCTCGCCGGGCTGCCAGTCCCCCACCAGATAACCGCTCTGGAACAGATTACGGTTCTCAAAACCCTGCGCGGCTATCCCCTGCGGAGAAAACATCAGGACGCGTTTACCATTAAGGGTAAAGAAATCAGGGCACTCCCACATAAAGCCCATACCGGCTTCTGCCTCATCCAGGATCCCTTCATCCTGCCACTGACGCAGGTCGGCTGAACGATACAACCGTATTTGCCCGGTATCGCCAACGCGCGCACCGACGACCATGTACCAGCTATCCCCTTCGCGCCAGACCTTAGGGTCGCGGAAATGATGCAAGTCCGCCGGGGTATCGATAATGATCCCCTCACGTTTAAAGTGAATACCATCGCCACTGGTTGCCAGGCACTGCACCTGATAAAGGTTTTCGTCATTACCGGCGTCGCCGTGAAATTTATGCCCGGTGTAAATCAGCGCCAGGGTATCGCCATCCACCACCGCCGAACCCGAAAAACAGCCGTCTTTGTCTTCCGGTCCTTCCGGGGCCAGTGCAACGGGCAAGTGCTCCCAGTGAAGCAAATCTTTGCTCCGCGCATGTCCCCAGTGCATCGGTCCCCACTGGGTGGAATACGGATGATGCTGATAAAAAGCGTGATACCAACCCTCAAACCAGATCAGGCCATTAGGATCGTTAATCCAGCCAGCCCTCGCGGCCAGGTGATAGCGCGGGTACCAGCGCAGATTTACCCTCCCGTGCTTAGCCTGAAGTTCCTGTTCAGCATGAGCAATTGTATACGTCATCGTTTTCTCTCTTTTCAATCAGATAGTAGAAAGTTGCGGTATCTGTGGATCCCTAGAAGGCTTACCTGAGCGCAACAAGAAAATAGAAATAAAGGTGATACAGAACACCATCAGCCCCATAACCAGGTAGGACTGGGCAAATCCATATTTTTCGTAGCTGTAGCCGGCGAGGGGGGACAACACGGTGGCTATCACTGAGCTCGTACAGGCAAAGCCCACCAGATAGAGCGTGGATGAGAGTCGTTTATCGAAGTTAAGACTGTTGTATTTGAAGATAGCGATTAACAGTACCGGGAGTTCGACGGCATGCAGCAGCTTAGTAATGGAGATAAGCAGCGGGCCTTCCACTAAACCGGAAGCGACCATGCGCATCGCCATCACCATTCCGGCGAAAATCAGACCATTTTTGGCACCGATACGATTGACCAGCCACGGCGCACAGAACATGCCTGCGGCCTCCAGGAACACCTGAAACGAATTAAGATAACCGTACATGGCATTCCCTTCATGTTGCGTCGGGAACTGTGAGGAAAAATAGACCGGGAACTGCTGATCGTAGACGCCGTAAATACAGGTGCCGACCACAAAGAATACCAGAGCCCAGAAGCGCGGCAGGGTCAGCAGGCGTAATGCGTCCTCAAGGGTGACTTTGCCGCCTGACACGGCTTCCTGCATCGCGTGCGGTGCCGACGAGACGCGTAACCGCATCAAAAGCATAAAGAAGATCAGACCAGAACAACTGGCGACCGCGAAGTTCAGTTTCGGGTTGATATTAAACAGTAACCCGGCGAAAAACGTGGCGACAGCCCAACCCAGCGATCCCCACATTCTTGCTTTTCCGAATTCAAACTGGCTCTGGCGGGCAACACGCTCGGTGTAGGATTCAAGTACACCAATACCGCCATTGAAGGTCAGGCCGATATAGATCCCGCCAAAAAAACTGCCCAGAAAGACATTAATTTTCAGAAGATGTCCAAACAGCAGATAGGCCGGACCGGAAAAGATCAACAATGCCGTGATAAACCAGAGCAGGTTCTTACGCAGACCGAGTTTATCCTGAATAAAACCATAACAAATTTGCACAAACAGCGTGGAAAGCGACATCACGGAAAAAATGATCCCGGTGTCCCCTGCTTTCAGACCCACTTCCTGATGTAGCCAGATCGAGAGCAACGACCCTGTAGAGGACCAGGTCACAAAGAAAAAGAACAATAAAGCGCTGAGTATCAGATAACTGTGAGAATGACGGGTTTTCATCATGGCAATCTCATGCTGAGGTGGAGCGCAAATGATAACGTTAACATAAAATAAAACGCATGCCGTTTTACGGCGATTCTAGATGTTAATCACAAAAGTTAACGTTAACATTACCGGTGTGAGATCATGATCAACTTTTCGGGTTTACAGCGAACGACACACGCAGTCCAAAATCACGTATGATCCTTTTACATCAGCAAGTTAGTTTTATAGCCTGTCGCGTAGTGACAAGTTTGGAGCGAGAAGAATGGCATCCCTGAAAGATGTGGCAAAACTGGCAAACGTATCGCTGATGACGGTTTCCAGGGCATTAAACTCCCCGGAACGCCTGAAGCCGGAGACCCTGGCTCGCGTACAGTCCGCTATCGACGCCACTAATTACGTGCCCGATTTATCGGCAAAAAAAATACGTGGCGCTCACGCGATTGCAAAAACCATCGGTGTGCTGGCACTTGATACTGTGACCACCCCCTTTTCAGTGGAAATCACACTCTCCATCGAAGAAACCGCACGTGCGCATGGCTGGAACAGCTTTGTGGTTAACATGTTTTCCGATGACAGCCCGGAAAAAATCGTTGATCTGCTTCTCTCACATCGCCCGGATGGCATTATCTATACCACCATGGGATTGCGGCAGGTACCGCTGCCCGGAAAGTTGTTAAACCTCCCCTGTGTGCTGGCCAACTGTGAAAGCCTGCATCAGCAGGTAGCGAGTTATATTCCCGATGATGAACATGGACAGTATGTTGCGGTGCGGGCACTTTTATCTGCAGGCTATCGTCGCCCGCTCTGCTTACATTTGCCTGCCAACCATCTTGCGACTGTCAGACGCCGCAAAGGGCTGGAGCAGGCATGCACGCAAGCCGGTATAGCTCCTGATACGCTCGACCACCATTACATGGAATATGGCGATGAGCATTATCACGATATTCCCGACATGCTTTTGGCCCATATTAACCAGGGCAAACCTCAATTCGATTCAGTGGTGTGTGGAAACGATCGTATCGCATTTATGGTCTATCAGACGCTGCTGTCACAGGGCTTAAGGATCCCTGATGATGTTGCGGTGCTTGGCTACGATAATATGGTGGGTATTGGCGATCTATTCTTACCCCCCCTCTCGACCGTGCAATTACCCCATTACGAGATAGGACGCCTTAGTGCGCTTCATATTATTAACGGTGAGTGTCATAAGAATACTGTGGCCGTTGAAAGTCCGTTACTCCTTCGTGAATCAGTAAAAAACCACAGTAAAAGCAGATGAATATGATCAGCCGCTTTTAAAAGAATGGAAAATATAACGGGCCTGAGAATTGTCCGCAGAAAGCGTTCAGGAACCTTATCGGGTAGTGAATTAGACTGATTTTCTGGATTGTCTATTCAGCGTTGGAGTGCTTATTTTCACGGGATTAATGTCTAGACTCAACTTTCTGACAAATACCTAAGGAGCACACCATGGCAGACCATTCTGTTAAAGGCAAAGTTGTGATCATCGCAGGCGGTGCTAAAAATCTCGGCGGTTTGATCGCCCGCGATTTAGCCGCTCAGGGGGCGAAAGCCATCGCCATTCATTACAACAGCGCCTCCTCAAAAGCAGATGCTGATGAAACGCTGGCCGCCATCGAAGCCGCCGGAGCCAGGGCGGTGGCATTGCAGGCAGATTTGACGACCGCTGCAGCCGTCGAAAAACTCTTTGCTGACACCATCGCCGCCGTTGGCAAGCCGGATATCGCTATCAACACCGTGGGCAAAGTCCTCAAAAAACCCATGGCGGAAATAAGCGAAACTGAATACGACGAGATGACATCCGTTAACTCGAAAACGGCTTTCTTTTTCCTCAAAGAAGCCGGTAAAAATCTCAACGACAACGGTAAAATCTGCACGGTAGTCACCTCACTTCTGGGTGCCTTTACCCCGTTTTACGCCGCGTATGCAGGCACGAAAGCCCCGGTGGAGCATTACACACGGGCAGCGTCCAAAGAGTTTGGCGCGCGCGGTATTTCGGTCACGGCGGTAGGGCCGGGTCCGATGGATACCCCTTTCTTTTATCCTGCTGAAGGCGCTGACGCGGTGGCATATCATAAAACTGCAGCAGCACTCTCTCCTTTCAGCAAAACAGGCCTGACCGATATTGAAGACGTGGTGCCTTTCATTCGCCATCTGGTGAGCGATGGCTGGTGGATCACCGGCCAGACTATTCTGATCAACGGCGGCTATACCACCAAATAACCGATGACATCTGAATATCGGACTGTAAAAAGGATGGGTGATATGCTGAAGGCCCTGGAATATCCCCGTCCCTGCCGCAGACAAAGAGCAATAGCGAATTTCCTTTGTCAGGTATAACAACGAGATATTAAAGATGGACAGGTTCAACCAATATCGCGTATTCACGCAGGTCGCAGAAATGGGAAGCTTTGTTCGGGCCGCCAGCGCACTCTCTGTGCCGCGAGCCTCCGTTTCTGCCGCCATCCAGCAATTAGAATCGCAACTGGGCGTGAGGCTGTTGCACCGCACCACCCGCACAGTGCGGCTGACTACCGACGGCGAGCAATTGCTCGAACGGGTGCGCCCTTTACTGGCAGAAGTAGAGGATATCGACCAGTCATTTCAGCTCAGCCAGCGCCAGGCCTCAGGGAAGCTGACCATCGATGTCCCCAGCCGCATTGCCCGTCGCCTGATTGCCCCGGCCCTGCCAGAGTTATTGCGGTGCCACCCCCATTTACAGCTGGTTCTGGGGGTCATCGGACAGGGCTATCGATTTGGTACAGGACGGCGTGGATTGCGCTATCCGTGTGGGCGTATTGCATGACAGCAGTTTAGTCGTACGCTCCCTGGGTCACATAACCCTGATCAACTGCGCCAGCCCTGCTTATCTGAGCGAACATGGCCTGCCCTCCCAGCCGGACGATCTCGTCGGGGAGCATCTGGCCATCGGTTATATTTCATCAAGAACGGGTAAAGAGTTACCCTGGCAGTATCAGTCAAAGGACGGACATATACACAGTGTCAGCGTCCCCCACCAGGTTGGGGTTAACAATGCAGAAAGTTATATCGCCTGCTGCCTTGCAGGCCTTGGGCTGATCCAAATCCCCCGCTTCGATGTTCAGCATCTTCTGGATTCAGGGGAACTGATTGAGGTCCTGCCAGATTACCGGGCAGCGTCTATGCCGGTATCACTGCTCTATCCACATCGCCGCCAGCGATCCCGGAGACTGGCTGTTTTTCATGCATGGTTTGAGAAACTGATGCAACCCCATCTGGATACTTGAATTATCTCGTTTATTGACCAGAGAATTGCAGACTAAAATTAGCCGCACCGACAACATCAGCAACCTGTCTCACCCAGGCGAACCTTACCGATTCGCCAGCCGGTTTAAAATTCGTTATCATCCGCTCCCACTCTTCATCCGGGTATCCTGATGTCTGCGATTATCGATACTTTTATTGCCCCGCCGTGCCATGGTCAGATCGAGACGCTGTATCAGGACGAGCATCTGGTGCTTATCAATAAACCCACCGGACTGCTCAGCCTCTCGGGGAAAAACCCGCAAAATCTGGATTCCGTACATCACCGGCTGGTAAAGATATTTCCCGGCTGTACGCTGGTTCACCGTCTGGATTTCGGCACGTCCGGGCTGATGGTGATTGCGCGTAATAAGGCTATCAATGCCGCCCTCTGCCATCAATTCAGCCAGCGCACGGTGACCAAAGTGTACAGCGCATTGCTTTGCGGGCATCTGCAACATAACGAGGGGGTGACAGACGCGCCGATCGCCAAAGACCCTGCACTGTTTCCCCTGATGTCAATTTGCGCCGTCCACGGCAAGCCCGCCCGCTCCGGCTACCGGGTGGTTGAGCGCTTTTATCGTGAGCAGGAAAACGGCGAATTACTGCCACTGACGCGGGTACTGCTGACTCCGCAAACCGGGCGCACTCATCAGCTTCGCATTCACTGTCAGTATCTGGGCCACCCGATTTTGGGCTGTGATTTGTATGGCGGACGCCTGCTGCCGGGCACGGAACAGACTCCGCGACTGATGCTGCACGCCAGTGAACTGCATTTTGTTCATCCCGTCAGCGGAGAACGGATCGAAGCCCGCCATGCCAGCCCGTTCTGAAAGCGAAATCCTTTTTAACACCCCGCCCGGCACATTCCCTGCATTAAATTGCCCTCCCGCTTTGCAAAAGCGTTTTTAACCTGACGTTTGACGCTGTAGTCTCAGTAGCGGTTTTTATTTTGCTGCGTTCCAGCCAGGTAAACGGCCTTTAACCGATTTTAATAACGAAAAATTTTAGAAATCTGACGAACAGACAGGACAATTATGGACTCCATGCTCACCGCCCCCCACCCCGATGAGGAGATACCTTCATATCACCGTGCCCGCCGGGCTGCCTGGGGCAGTTTCGTCGGCGCAGTCGTAGACTGGTTTGATTTCTTGCTCTACGGCATCACCGCAGCATTAGTGTTTAACAGCGAATTTTTTCCGCAAATCGACCCGGCAATGGGCACACTCGCCGCATTTGCTACTTTCGGCGTCGGCTTTCTCTTCCGCCCGCTCGGCGGCATTGTCTTCGGACATTTCGGCGATCGCCTGGGTCGTAAGCGGATGCTGATGATGACCGTCTGGATCATGGGCATTGCCACCGCGTGCATCGGTATTCTTCCCTCTTTCGCGATGATTGGCTGGTGGGCTCCGGCGCTGCTGGTCACCTTGCGCGCCATTCAGGGATTTGCCGTCGGCGGCGAATGGGGTGGCGCGGCACTGCTGGCGGTGGAAAGTGCACCTTCCGGTAAAAAGGCGTTCTACAGCAGCGGGATACAGATGGGATACGGCGTCGGCCTGTTGCTGGCGACCGGACTGGTGTCACTGATCAGCAGCCTGACCACCGATGCGCAGTTCCTCAGCTGGGGCTGGCGTTTGCCATTTTTGTTCAGTGTGGTGCTGGTGCTGGGCGCGCTGTGGGTGCGCAATGGCATGGAAGAGTCGGTCGAGTTCGAACGTGCTCAGGAAAAGCTCCCCAAAGCAGCAAAAAAGCGGCTACCGGTATTTGAAGCGCTGTTGCGCCATCCCGGCGCATTTTTGAAAATCATCCTCCTGCGCCTGTGCGAACTGCTGACGATGTACATTGTCACGGCGTTCGCCCTTAACTACTCGACGCATAATCTGGGGATGTCGCGTGAGCTGTTTCTGAATATCGGGCTGCTGGTCGGTGGTATCAGTTGCCTGACGATCCCGTTATTCGCCTGGCTGGCAGACCGTTTCGGCCGTCGCCGCATTTACATTACCGGCGCACTCGTCGGCGCGATGAGCGCCTTCCCGTTCTTTATGGCGCTGGAAGCCCGCTCCATTGCCGGGGTGGTGATCTTCTCGCTGCTGCTGGCAAATATCGCCCACGATATGGTGGTCTGCGTCCAGCAACCGATGTTCACGGAAATGTTCGGCGCAGGTTACCGCTACAGCGGTGCGGGTGTCGGTTATCAGGTCGCCAGCGTCGTGGGCGGCGGATTTACACCGTTTATTGCCGCCGCATTGCTGAATTTCTCCGGCGGTGAATGGCATTCCGTCGCCATTTATCTGATGGCTGGCTGTTTGCTTTCTGCCCTGACGGCGATGTTTATGAAGACACCTGCGCCGCGCTGAACCGCCGGCCATGTAGAAAAGCCCGCTTAAAAATATTAAGCGGGCTTTTTTGCACCTGAAACAGATTTAGACCACCCGCAGCTCCTCGTAAGAGATCATCACATGTTCCGCAAATGCCGGACGCTGTGTGAGTTTTTCATAATAGTGTTCAATAGCCGGGAAGGACGGCCGTTCAATGGCAATATCGAAATAGCGATACAAACTGTGTCCAAACTGAATATCGGCCAGTGTGAATGCGCTTCCGGCAAGGTAGCCATGCCGGGCAATCTGCGCTTCGGCAATCGCCAGCTTCTTGTTCAGATTCTGCAATGATTTTTCTAATGCCTGATGATCCTGATCTTTAGCCGCCGTTCTCACCACCATCCAGAACACCGGCGCAGTGAAATTCATCGCTACGCTGATTTTTGCCCATTCCGTCCATTTATCGGTTTCGGCTCGCCGTTCAGGATCCTGCGGCCAGAATTCATCAGCACCGTATTTTCCTGCCAGATAACGCAGGATGGCGCCGGTTTCCCACAGCGGCTGGCCTTCACCATCGCGGATCACAGGAACCGTGCCATTGGGGTTCATCGCCAGAAATTCCGGGGTGTCATTCCCCCCGTATTTATGGCCGATGTCAAACCGCTCATACTCCAGCCCTAATTCCCCGATACACCACATCAGCGCCTGCACATTTGACGACGTTTTTCTGCCCCATACCCGAATCATTCACTTCCCCCTGTTCGTTCATAAAAGCACCATCCGGCTCTTGTACCCTAATAAAACATTGGCGACACCGTGCAGACAAGCCATATTTAGAATGAATGACGATAAACGAAGCCCAAAGGAAAAGCGTATGGATAACAAGTCCCTCACCCCCTCACAGGCGATTGAGAAGCTCGAAAAGATGTACAACGACTCTGTGGCCGCCCTGCGGGATGCGATTAAAGATTTCATCGTTCAGGGTACGTTGCCTGATATCACAGCGCGTGCTGCCGGGCTGTTTGTTTATCCGGAACTGCGGGTCAGCTGGGATGGCGTGACGCCAGCCAAAAACCCGACCCGCGCTTATGGCCGTTTTTCGCATCCGGGCCGTTATGCCAACACCATCACGCATCCTGAGCTGTTCCGTGATTATCTGCTGGAACAGCTTTCCCTGCTGGAAGAGGAATATGATGCGGTGATTGAAGTGGTGCCGTCACAGCAGGAGATCCCTTATTCGTATGTGATTGACGGCTCGGATCTGACGCTTGACCGGTCGATGAGCGCCGGGCTGGCGAAGCATTTCCCGACCACAGAACTGTCGCAGATAGGCGATGAAACCGCAGACGGCCTGCATTATCCCGGTGACACTTTCCCGCTGTCGCATTTCAATGCGCTGCGCGCTGATTTCTCGCTGGCGCGCCTGCGCCATTACACCGGCACGCTCACCGAACATTTTCAGCCATATGTGCTATTCACCAACTACACCCGATACGTCGATGAGTTTGTCAGCTGGGCGTGTGCGCAAATTGCCGATCCGGAAAGCCCGTATGAAGCACTGGCCTGCGCGGGCAGTGTATTTATCACGGCAGAAACGCAAAACCCTGAGCAGGCAGTGTCTGATCTGGCCTGGAAAAAACACCAGATGCCCGCCTATCATCTGATTGCCCGCGACGGTGCGGGGATTACACTGGTGAACATCGGCGTCGGCCCTGCCAATGCCAAAACCATTTGTGACCATCTGGCGGTGCTGCGTCCCCATGTCTGGCTGATGATTGGTCACTGCGGCGGATTACGTGAAACACAGTCGATCGGTGATTACGTTCTGGCGCACGCTTATTTACGTGACGACCATGTACTGGATGCCGTACTGCCGCCGGATATCCCGATCCCAAGCATTGCTGAAGTGCAACGTGCCTTGTATGACGCGACCAAAATGATGAGCGGCATGCCGGGTGAGCTGGTCAAGCAACGCCTGCGTACCGGCACGGTGGTGACTACCGATGACCGTAACTGGGAATTGCGTTATTCCGCCTCGGCATTGCGTTTTAATCTCAGCCGCGCCGTCGCCGTCGATATGGAAAGTGCGACCATCGCCGCGCAGGGATACCGCTTCCGGGTGCCTTACGGCACGCTGCTGTGCGTATCGGATAAGCCGTTGCACGGTGAAATCAAACTGCCGGGTCAGGCAAACAAATTCTACGAAGGCGCCATCTCAGAACATCTGCAAATTGGTATCTGTGCCATCGGCCTGTTGCGCGCTGAGGGCGATCATCTGCATTCACGCAAATTGCGTACCTTTAACGAACCCCCTTTCCGCTGATAACCACTCTGATTCCCCTTCAAGAGTTCGTGTTGCAGGCAGGCGGCAAGTTTGATAATCCCGGTGAGCTGACATTAAGTCAGTGATTCGGGTTATTAACCGCAGCCTCCCATCTGCGGCACAAAATATGGCGGGGAATTAAGGATTTCCTAAAAAAGACTTTGCATAATGCAGAGTCTTTTACCATCATAAATTAAAACGCTGTTCTACTTTCTTCCACACTGGAATTCTCTTGCAAAACGTCATCGTCTCTTTGCGCAAAGCCATCGAGCGCACGCCCTGGTATCCGAAACGGCGTTCTTACCGTACGTTGTTCTGGGGCGAAATAACGCCCCTCGCTGTCCCTATTTTCTTCGAAAATGCCTGCGTACTGCTGATGGGCGTACTGAGTACTTTTCTGGTCAGCTGGCTGGGCAAGGAAGCAATGGCAGGCGTGGGTCTGGCCGACAGTTTCAATATGGTGGTGATTTCATTCTTCGCCGCTGTCGATCTTGGTACCACCGTCGTCGTGGCGTTCAGCCTCGGTAAACTCGACCACGAGCGCGCCCGTGCGGCAGCACGTCAGTCACTGGCGATCATGACCGTTTTTGCCGTACTGCTGGCGATACTTCTGCAATTTTCCGGACATGTAATTGTCGACATGATCGCCGGCAATGCCGAGCCGGAGGTAAAAGAACTGGCGCTGTCTTACCTGCAAATGAGCAGCTGGAGCTATCCGGCGGCAGCCATTGCCCTGATCGGTTCCGGTGCTTTGCGTGGTGCGGGTAACACCAAAATCCCGATGTTACTTAACGGCGGGATGAACATCCTCAATCTGGTGATCAGCAGTGTGCTGATCTATGGTTGTTTCGGCTGGCACGGTCTGGGCTTTATCGGTGCCGGACTGGGGCTGACCATTTCACGTTATATCGGCGCGGTGGCCGTCATTTTCGTGCTGATGATTGGTTTCAATCCGTCCCTGAAAATCTCGCTGAAAAGCTATTTTCTGCCGCTCAATACCAACATTCTGCGCGAAGTCTTAGGCATCGGTATTCCGGCCAGTATCGAATCGGTATTGTTTAACGGCGGTAAATTACTGACGCAGGTTTTTGTCGCAGGCATGGGCACCAACGTGATTGCCGGTAACTTTATCGCCTTCTCGATTGCGGCGCTGATCAACCTGCCGGGCAACGCGCTGGGTTCTGCCTCGACCATTATCGTGGGAACACGTCTGGGCAAAGGGCAAATTGCCCAATCTGAGCGCCAGTTGCGCCATATTTTCTGGCTTTCCACTTTCGGGCTGTGTGTTCTGGCCTTCCTTTCAGTGCCATTTGCCGGTTTGCTGGCACGGTTTTACACCAACGAACAGGATGTTATCGACGTCGTCAAAATCCTTATCTGGCTGAACGCCGCCTTTATGCCTTTCTGGGCTGCCTCGTGGGTATTGCCTGCGGGCCTGAAAGGAGCGCGTGATGCCCGCTTTACCATGTACGTTTCTATGCTCGGGATGTGGGGTTGTCGCATCGTGGTGGGCTATTTCCTCGGGATCGTCCTGGGTTTCGGCGTAGTCGGCATCTGGCTGGGAATGTTCCTCGACTGGATCGTGCGCGGCCTGTTTTTCTACTGGCGTATGGCCAGCGGCCGCTGGTTGTGGAAATACCCGAAGGCCAAAAGGACAGCATGACTTACTGCGGTTATGCCCGCCGGTACATCCGGCGGGGATGGCCGATTTTCCCGTAGAGCATGTCGACTTTCAAATCGCCTTTCTGCACACAGTGTTCGAGATAGCGGCGGGCAGTGGTTTTACTCAACCCCGTTTCGCTGACGACTTCATCCACTGAATAGCAGCGTCCGGCATCCTGCATAAAGATGCCTTCCACCAGATTTAGCGTGTTTTCCTCGATGCCTTTATTACCCGCTTTCGGCGTGAAATCCTTCGCCTGGAGCTGATAAAGGCTGTCTACGTTTTGCTGATCCACCACTTTCCAGGTCCGCTGTGTCTGGCTGAACTGGATAAAGCGATCCAGCGATTGTTGCAGCCTGTTCCACGACACCGGTTTGAGGATGTAATCAAAAGCACCACAGCGGATCGCCTGACTGCAGGTATTCATGTCGCTGGCGGCGGTGATAAAAATCACCGAACAGGGTGTTCTCTTCAGCAGGTCATCTTCAATCAGTGAAATCCCCTGACCGTCAGGCAAATAGTTATCCAGCAACAGCAGTTGCGGCCGCTTTTCTTCGATAAGCACTTTCGCTTCATGCAGCGTGGATGCGACACCCACCAGTCGCAACCAGCGGTGATTATCAATCAGTTCGGCATACAGTTGTGCCAGCTGGTTTTCATCTTCAACAATCATTACGTCAATCATTTCAGCTTGCATCATTTGCTCTCTTCCAGTTCTTCTGGTCGGGGATTACCGGCATAAAACCACCCTTTTCTTCAGGGCAGCACACCGGAATAAAGACCGAGAAAACAGCGCCGCTCGGCGGATTATCGGACACTTCAATGGTTCCGCCCGCATGGCTGACATAGCTGGCAACCAGATGCAGTCCCAGCCCGTGATCGCCTTGCGTTTTGGATGTCACCCCCAGCGCAAAAATCTGTTCGCGCCGCTCCTGCGCAATCCCGATGCCGTGGTCAGCGACTTCAATCACCAGCTCATCCGTGCCGGAAACGACATACACTTCAACCGGCCCGGCATCACTGCCGCGCAGTAACGTGGCTTCGATGGCGTTATCCAGCAGGTTGCCGATGATCGACATCAGTTCAGTTTCACTGAGCGCAGCAGGCAGATACGTTAATTCACAGGCAGGATCGAATGTGAGCTCAACACCTTTTTCCCGGGCACGGGCATATTTTCCGAGTAATAAACCGCACAACCTTGGCGAGCAGAACCGCTCTGAAACGAAATCCAGCAATTCCTGCGCACTTTCAGACTGGGCCTCGATATAACGAATCGCCTCATCGTAGCGTCCCATATGCAGCAGGCCAGCGAGCGTTGCCGTCCAGTTGAGCTGTTCATGCCGCATCACCCGCAGGTTATCGGCATAACGCTGCACCTGACTTAGCTGGATGCTGAGCCGGTCGATATCGCTGCAATCCCGAAAAGTGATCACCCAGCCCTGAAGCTGGTCTTCCAGCATGATCCGCACCCGACTGGCAATCACGGTCAGGTTATTGAACAGGCAGATTTCGTCGTGAATGTCTTTTTTCAGCATGACCTGCGGGTCAAAGAAACTGACCGGCGCAATCACCTGCCTGAGCGGCTGACCACGCAGTTCACGGGACGGCACGTCAAGGTTGAGCAGCTTTTTGGCCGCCTGGTTGATGACCGCCACGCGGGAGTGCGCATCAATGGCGATCACCCCTTCGTAAATCGACTCCATCAGCGCCTTTTGCTGACGCACCAGCAGGCCGATTTCCCGGGGCTCCAGCGCAAACATCTGTCGTTTAATCGAACGTGAAAAAAACCATGAAAAGGTAAACAACGCCAGCAGCAAGGTGGCGGCCGCCAGTAAAATGCGGATGGCTTTTTCAACGGTCAGACTGTTGATGTGGCTGGTGAGATAGCCGACAGAAACGATACCCATCACCTTGCCTTGCGCGTTCACGATCGGTGCTTTACTGCGCAGCGACAGCCCGATCCCACCCAGCCGGATGGTGGTGGTGCTTTTACCCGCCAGCACTTCTTCGTTGTCCCCTCCGACCAGCGTTTTTCCGACGCGGTCAGCATAAATCGAATGAAACAGATGTATCGCTTTACCATCGCCGATCACCATATAACTGGCATCGCTGTGAGCAGAAATATTCCTCATTAAACTGTTAATTGCTGAAATGTCCTTATTTTCAACTGCGGTAATTAATGAGGGAATAAGTGCAATTTCCTCTGCCTGAACTTTTGCACGAATACCCATATCTTCATATAACTGACGTTCTATATCGTGATAGTAATAAACACCTGTCAGCGAAAAAAGCGCCATAAATAACAGAACAAGATAAACAAAAAGCTTTATCTGAAAAGAAGGACGGAACCGCATCGGAGAACCTATCGCCAGACCGTGATATTAACAAACAGTACGTGAAGATTATCATTCCCCGGTATTTCCGTCAGAATGAAGGATCAAAGTTGCGAGGCATGCCGCAGAACACCTTCAGGCACCGCAAGCCTCTGACGGCACAACACATAATTCACAACAGCTATTTCACGATAAATTAACAGTAATATTATAATTACAAATAACACCATAAAAACCACGAGAAAATAAACGCATCACGAATTTTTAAATTAATTAAAACCATAAAAACCTTTCGCTCCTTTAAAACACCCTGTCTAATTTGCGGCACTTCACATATTACCGGTTATTATTCCTCTTACACTCCCTGCACAAATTGACACAGGGGATTCATCATGAGTACAACCGACGACACTTATTCTGTTCCCGCGGGAGTTTCTTCCGCAAAACAGCTCTCATTAAAAGAAAAATGGTGGCACATTCTCGACACCTGGAAAATCGGCATTATTCCGTTGCCGCTGTTTGCCATGGCGGGGTTGCTTATCGCAATAGATTGTCTCGACGGCAAACTGCCGAGCGACATCGTGGTCATGGTCGCCACACTGGCATTCTTTGGATTCGCCTGCGGCGAATTCGGCAAACGTCTTCCTTTCATCGGCAAGATGGGCGCGGCAGCGATTTGCGCCACGTTCATTCCTTCCGCACTGGTCTATTACGGCCTGCTGCCGGATGTCGTGGTGGAATCCACCACCAAGTTCTATAAAAGTACCAACATTCTGTATCTCTACATTTGTTGCATCATCGTGGGCAGCATCATGAGCATGGATCGCAAAGTGCTGATCCAGGGTTTCATGCGTATTTTCTTCCCGATGCTGTGTGGCGAAGTGGTCGGCATGCTGGTCGGGATGGGCGTGGGTCTGTCGCTGGGCATGGAACCTTTCCAGATTTTCTTCTTCCTGATCCTGCCGATTATGGCCGGTGGCGTCGGTGAAGGAGCGATTCCACTTTCCATCGGT
This sequence comes from Rahnella sp. NRRL B-41462, assembly GCF_003263525.1. Taxonomy (NCBI): domain Bacteria; kingdom Pseudomonadati; phylum Pseudomonadota; class Gammaproteobacteria; order Enterobacterales; family Yersiniaceae; genus Rahnella; species Rahnella sp. NRRL B-41462. Next base: position 91,999 of record NZ_JYDF01000044.1, read on the forward strand.
TATGCAGCCATCCTGCATATGGATCAGGGCGTAGCGCTGGGTCGCATTCTGCCTATCGTGATGCTGGGCGGCCTGACCGCTATCGTCATTTCCGGCTCACTCAATCAGTTAGGTAAACGCTATCCGCATCTGACCGGCGAAGGCCAGCTGATGCCGTCTTCCAAAAATGCCACCGCTGACAGCAGCAAGCTGAGCGGCACCGGTGGTAAAACGGATGTTACCACCATCGCGGCAGGCGCCCTGCTGGCCGTTCTGCTGTATATGGTGGGCATGCTGTTACACAAACTGATTGGTCTTCCTGCACCGGTCGGCATGCTGTTTGCGGCCGTTGGCCTGAAACTGGCGCACGGCGTTTCACCCCGCCTCCTCGAAGGTTCTCAGGTGGTGTACAAATTCTTCCAGACTTCCGTCACCTACCCGATTTTGTTCGCCGTCGGCGTGGCCATCACACCGTGGAAGGAACTGGTCGCCGCATTCACCATTTCTAATCTCCTGGTCATTGTCAGCACCGTTGCGGCGCTGGTCGCCACCGGCTTCTTCGTCGGCAAGAAAATTGGCATGCACCCGATTGATGTGGCCATTGTTTCGTGCTGCCAGAGCGGTCAGGGCGGTACCGGTGACGTCGCCATTCTGACAGCGGGTAACCGCATGCAACTGATGCCATTTGCCCAAATTGCTACGCGCATTGGCGGCGCCATCAATGTCTCAGTCTCCCTGCTGGTGCTTGGCAACTTCCTTGTCTGACGCCGGGCTAACCCTTTTTTAATTCAGGACATTTTTATGAAACTGGCAAGTTATCTCTATCAGGGACGCAAGTCCTACGGCATCGCGACAGAGCGCGGCATGATCGACCTCGGCCGCCATCTCGGGCAACGTTATCCCGACCTCAAAGCCCTGCTGGCAGGCAATGCGCTGGCACAGGCCCAGGCGCTGGCTGCCCTGCCCGCTGATGTGGATTTCGACGACCTGACTTTTCTGCCGGTGATCCAGAATCCGGAAAAAATTCTCTGTGTCGGCATGAATTACGCCGAAAAGCGTAAAGAGTTTGATCAGCATAATCCGGCCCCGACGCTGTTCGTCCGCTTCGCCGATTCCCAAACCGGCCATGCCTCTCCCGTTATCAAACCGAGCCTTTCTGTCGAGTTCGATTACGAAGGTGAACTGGCGGTGATTATCGGTTCTGCGGGGGAAAATATTTCCCGCGAAGATGCACTTACTCATGTCGCAGGATATAGCTGTTATATGGACGGCTCCGCCCGTGACTGGCAGCACACCTGGTTTACCGCCGGTAAAAACTGGCCGCAAACCGGTGCGTTCGGACCGTGGATGACCACCGCCGATGAGATCCCCGACCCCCACACCCTGGCGATCCGCACCTGGCTGAACGGCCACATGGTGCAGGACGACAACACCCGCAGCATGATCCACAAAGTCGCCGAACTGATTGAGTACATCAGCACCTTTACCTCGCTGAGTGCCGGTGACGTGATCATTACCGGCTCACCGGGCGGCGTGGGTAAAAAGCGCGTACCGCCGCTGTTTATGAAACCCGGCGACCGTATCGAAGTAGAAATCGAAAAGATTGGTCATCTCAGCAATATGATCGTCGCAGCAGACACGAAGGTTGCCGCCAGCCGTCAGGTGAGTCATGCCCAGGCAGCCCACTAACCGGTTAACACTGACCGAACTGGCCGGGCATTCAGCCCGGCGTTTTAAACATCGCTTTGACTTACAGCCGACATCAGGAACGCATTATGTTCAGCCGTGACCAACCGGACTTTCATGTCATCAGTGTCAGCCAGCCGCCGGAAGGCATGCTGGAGGATATCCGCACCCTGTTGCAGCAAAGCCAGTTAGGCATGGATGACGACATTGAGCAGTTCGTGGTGGCCTGCTCCGGCCGCCGGCTGGTCGGCTGTGCCGGTCTGGTCAGCAACACTATCAAATGCGTCGCCGTGGCCGCCGACTGGCGCGGGGAAAATCTCAGCGCCAGATTGCTGGGTGAAGTGGAAAATCTGGCGGTGTCCGGCGGCAAATTCCATTTATTTCTCTATACGCGGCCATCGAATCTGCAGCGCTTTCGCGGCTGCGGATTTTACCCGCTGGTGCAATGGGACGACGTTGCCGTGCTGATGGAAAACACGCCGGTAGGCATCAGCCATTATTGCCGCGGGTTGCAGCGCCATCACCACCACGGCCAGCGCATCGGTGCCGTGGTGATGAATGCCAACCCGTTCACCCTCGGGCATCGCTTTCTGGCAGAACAGGCAGCGGCAACCTGTGACTGGTTGCATGTGTTTGTGGTGAGCGAAGATGTGTCGTATTTCCCGTTTAAAGAACGTCTTGAAATGGTCCGTCTGGGTGTCGCGGACCTGCCCAACGTGACGGTGCATGCCGGTTCTGAATACCTGATCTCCCGCGCAACTTTTCCCGGCTATTTTCTCAAGGACGCCGGGCTGGTGAATCAGGCGTGGAGCGTGATGGATTTGCTGATTTTTCGTCAGTACATCGCACCGGCGTTAGGCATTACCCACCGTTTTGTCGGCAGCGAGCCTTTCTGTCCGGTGACCCATCAGTACAACTGCGACATGCATGACTGGCTGGAAGCGCCCGCACGCCTGACGTCGCCACCGCTGAAGGTGATTGAGTTGCCGCGCAAACGTCACGCCAGCGGCCGGGCCATTTCGGCCTCAGAAGTGCGTGCGCTGCTCCGGGCGCATCAGTTACCGCGCATCCGGGACATTGTTCCGCTCAGCACTTATGTACACCTTGAACAACACTATTCCGCCACTGCGCCCGCAGAACCGGCGCATGACGATGTCCTTATTATTTCACCCTCACTTTGTTAACAGCAGGAAATATTGATGAAAATTGTGAAGGAGGCGCTGGCAGGCACGGTTGAATCCAGCGATTTACTGGTAAAAATCGCCCCGGCCAGTGAGCTGAATGTGGTGATCAGCAGCGAGGTCGCCAAACAATTTGGCGACCAGATCCGCAGTGTGGTGAATGACACGCTGAGTGCACTCGGCGTCATCGCGGGTTTGGTGATTATCGAAGACAAAGGTGCGCTGGATTGTGTGATCCGCGCCCGGGTACAAAGTGCAGTACTGCGTGCAGCACAGGCTGAAGAGATTAACTGGGAGACATTACGATGAAAAAACTCCGCCGCAGTATGCTGTTCCTGCCGGGGTCCAGCGCCGCCATGTTATCCACGGCATTTATCTATCGCCCTGACTCCATCATGTTTGATCTGGAAGATGCCGTTTCGCTGCGCGAAAAAGACACCGCACGCATTCTGGTATTTCATGCCCTGCAACACCCGATGTATCGCGATATTGAAACCGTGGTGCGCATCAATCAGCTCAGCACCCCCTTTGGCCTTAAAGATCTCGAGGCCGTGGTGCGGGCGGGCGTGGATGTGGTGCGCTTACCCAAAACCGATACGCCGGAAGATATTTTTGAGCTGGAAGCGCATATCGAACGCATCGAGAAAGACTGCGGTCGCGAAGTTGGCTCCACCAAAATTATGGCGGCCATCGAATCGGCCATTGGTGTGATTAACGCCGTGGCGATCGCCCGCTGCTCGCCGCGTCTGATCGGTATCGCGCTGGCGGCTTTCGATTATGTGATGGACATGCAAACCGAGCGCGGCGACGGTACCGAACTGTTTTATGCCCGTTGCGCCGTGCTGCACGCGGCACGCGCCGCCGGAATTGACGCCTTCGATGTGGTGTATTCCGACATCAACGATGAGGCCGGTTTCCTGCGTGAAGTGGAACTGATCCGCAAGATGGGCTTTAACGGCAAATCCCTGATCAACCCGCGACAGATTGAGCTGCTGCATAACGCTTACGCACCGACGCAGGAAGATGTCGACTATGCGCACCGCGTGATTGCCGCCGCAGAGGAAGGCGAGCGCAAGGGTCTGGGCGTAATTTCGCTCAACGGCAAGATGATCGATGGCCCGATCATTAACCATGCGCAGGTGGTACTGGAACGCGCCAGTGCATCCGGCATCCGTCGCTAGCCCTCAATTTTGCACAGGAATATCAAGATAATGAGTCATTTAACTGAAACTTTGCACAGCCTTTATCCGCAGCTCAGGCATCTGACTGCCTTTGACGGCGCGCACCGCAATACGCCGTATCTTTCCGATCCCGATGCCCGCCTGCACCGTAAACTTTGCGATTCACTGGAACAGGCGATCGCCCGCAGCGGCCTGAAAGACGGCATGACCATTTCCTTCCACCATGCTTTCCGTGAAGGTGATCAGGTCATTAATAACGTCGTCGCCACACTGGCGAAGCTCGGTTTTAAAAACCTCACGCTGGCGTCCAGTTCGCTGATGACCTGCAACGATGCGCTGATCGAACCTATCCGCAACGGCGTCATCACCCGTATTTATACCTCCGGGATGCGTGGCAAACTGGCCGATGCCATTTCTCACGGGCTGATGGAAGAACCGGTACAAATCCATTCGCACGGCGGGCGGGTTAAATTATTGCAGGACGGCGAGCTGAAGATTGATGTCGCGTTTCTCGGCGTGCCATGCAGCGATGAATTCGGCAATGCCAACGGCACGCACGGTAAATCCTGCTGCGGTTCGCTGGGCTACGCGATGGTGGATGCACAGTTCGCCAGAACCGTGGTGCTGCTGACCGAAGAACTGGTGCCCTTCCCTAATATGCCCGCCAGCCTGGTACAGGATCAGGTGGATTACATCGTTAAAGTCGATCAGGTCGGCGATCCGGCAAAAATCAGCGTCGGCGCAGCGCGGGTGACCAGTAATCCGCGCGAACTGATGATCGCCCGCACGGCGGCTGAAGTCATCGAATACTCCGGCTATTTCAAGCCGGGCTTTTCAATGCAAACCGGTTCCGGCGCAGCGGCTACGGCCTGCACCCGTTTCATGGAAGAGAAAATGGAACGCAACCAGATCACCGCCCGTTTTGCCCTCGGGGGCATCACCGGCAGTCTGGTGGATTTACATGAAAAAGGCCTGATTGAAACGTTGCTGGATACGCAATGTTTCGACGGTCAGGCTGCGGCGTCACTTAGCCGTAACCCGCAGCATATCGAGATTTCTACCAACGTTTATGCCAATCCGGGAGCCAAAGCCGCGAGCTGCGATCAACTGGATATTGTCATTCTGAGTGCGCTGGAAATTGACACCGGCTTTAACGTTAACGTGATCACGGGTTCCGACGGCGTTATGCGTGGCGCGTCCGGCGGTCATTGCGATGTCGCCAGTGCGGCCAATCTGACCATTGTCGTCGCGCCTTTACTGCGCAGCCGAATTCCGACAGTCGTACGTCGCGTCACCACCCGCGTCACACCGGGGGAAAGCATCGATGTGCTGGTGACTGACCACGGCATCGCCGTCAATCCGGCACGTCCTGAAATCCGTCAGCGGCTGGAAGAGGCTGGCATGAAAATCATGGACATCGAAGCGTTGTATCAGCGGGCGATTTCCCTGACCGGCGAACCGAAACCAATTGAATTCACTGACCGTGTGGTGGGCGTTATCCGCTATCGCGACGGCAGCGTGATCGACGTGGTTCATCAGGTAAAAGAGGACGCATAATGACCATCATGACGCCTGCGGATGCAGGCGTCAGCCTGGAGGATTTGCTGGCAGCAAAGGAACTGCGTGCCAAACGGCAAACCGACTGGCTGACTCAATTCTCACAACCGCTGATTTCACTCACGCTGGTGACGCCGGGGCCGGTGAAAGACTCCGTGGCCTGGCGTCAGGTGATGCGCGAGGCGTTGCAACGTGCCGAAGTTATGCTGCTGCAACACGGCTGGCCGGTGCTGAAACATCAGGTTTTCTGGCTGCCGACCGGCGCCGAAGTATTCTGGTGCGTGGCACATCCTGCGCCGGAAGTGAAAGCGGCCACGGTTGAACTGGAACAATCGCATGCCCTCGGGCGTTTATGGGATTTCGATGTGATCTGCCCGCAGGCGGGTGTTGTTGGCCGCCGTTCGCTGGACAATGCCAGCCGCCGCTGCCTGATTTGCGACGGTCCTGCGCATGCCTGCGCCCGTTCACGTCAGCACCCGCTCGTGGACGTTATCGCTAAAGTGGAGGCACTGATTGATGGCTGGCACCGCACGCGCTGAACACCCTGCCTGCACGGACATCGCCACGCTGGCGGCAGAGGCGCTGCGCCGTGAAGTGTGGCTGACGCCCAAACCGGGACTGGTCGACAGCGCCAATAACGGCTCGCACCGCGACATGGATTTACCCCTGTTTCTGCGCAGCATTGACGCCATCACGCCCTGGCTGCATCAGTTTTTCGCCCTTGGTCAGCAGGATTTCCTGCAACCGGCGCAGGCGATGCTGACGCGCATCCGCCCGACCGGAATAGCCTGCGAACAGGCGATGTTCGGTGCCACACAAGGCGTTAATACGCATAAAGGCGGCATCTTTTCACTGGGATTATTGTGCACCGCCGCAGGCAGGCTGACCGGCCAGAGCCAGCCACTGACCCGCCACCGCTTATGCGCTGAAGTGGCCGCCATGACGCAAGGGCTGGTTGAACGTGAATTGCAAAGCTGCCGCCAGCCGGTGACTGCCGGTGAACGGCTGTTTATGGCGCACGGCATGACCGGTGCCCGTGGCGAAGTGCAGAGCGGGTTCCTCACTTTACGCCGTCACGTTTTTCCGTACTGGTATCAGGAAAGCCATTCCGGGCGCCGCAGTCTTAATGCTTTGCTGCGCCTGATGGCCTATAACCCCGATACCAATCTGGTAGCACGCGGCGGGCTGGACGGATTACATTTCGTGCAGGACTACGCCCGCCGGTTGCTGATAACGGGCTGGAAGACAGAGGATTTGCAGCAGATGGACCGCGCCCTGATCGCCCGCAATCTCAGCCCCGGCGGCAGTGCTGATTTGCTGGCGATTGCCACCGTGCTGATGGCTTTCCCGCAATGAATTCGTCCCCTGAATTCACCCGCATGCTGGTGCCCGGATTACGTGACAGCGAGGCCGGACACTGGCAAAGCCGCTGGCATGAGCAGCATCCGCACTGGCTGCGTATAAAACAGCGCAACTGGGCGCAGGTTGATCTCGAGGGCTGGATCACCGCCATCGATCGCGAGCAAAAACAGGCGACATCCCCGCTGCTGCTGATCGGCCACAGTTTTGGCGCGCTTGCCAGTCTGGTGTGGGCGAACCGTCATCCGCAACGCGTGGCGGGTGTCATGCTGGTCGCCCCCGCCGAGCCTGTGCGGTTCGGACTGGGTGATGACATTCTCCCTGCACCGCTGGCCGTGCCGGGGCTGCTGATCGCCAGCCATACCGATCCGCTGCTGACCTTTACCCGCGCGGAATTTTGGGCACAGGCGTGGCGCTGCGAGCTGGCAGATATCGGCGAAGCAGGACATATCAATGTGGAATCAGGATTCGGCGACTGGCCGTGGGGGCTGGCAAAACTGGAGGTGTTTGCCGCGCAACTGGCGGCAAATATGTCGGATTAAATGCGCAATAACGCTTTCGGCGTGACGTTACTCAACAATGCGGGTTTGTGTGGTCGGCGCAGGCTGTGATTTCTGGCAGCACAGGAAAACCATCACCAGCAGCGGGATCCAGCCCAGCACGATGCCCAGCGTGATTTTCATCCAGACATAGGTTTCCGGTGAAGCGTATTGCATCAGGATCGTATTCAGCAGGCGCGAGACAATACCAGCCAGATAAACGCCACCAAACCACCAGCCGGAACGGTTGATGTCGTGCATACGCCGGACACCGACCGCCAGCAACGGTAATGCCGTCGCCAGCGCAAACAGGGTGTAAGCGACACCTGCATAGAAAATACTGTAAGGATTACCCGCCAGCGCGAACAGGAATGACACGCCCATCGTCAGCAAAATAATAATCAGCAAATTGCCCAGCGCAAAGGTCCAGAACGCCTTGCGGCTCGCCCGACCACGGAAATCCACATACTTTTTCCAGCCCTGCACATAACACTGCCATAGCGTCATTTCATCACGTCCTTTTGCCTGTTCATCTGATGTTTCAATGGAAATTTCATTCTGCTTTTCAATAAGCCGGGAATTAAAGCGTTTTCTTACTGGCCCCGCAACTGCCGCGCCAGAAGATCGAGCTGATCGGCTATCTGATTGAGATCTTTATCCTGCTGCCCGGGCGCACGGGTCGAATTACGCACCACCAGTTTCGCAGGCAGAATTTTGGATGACATCACCTCCGCACTTTCGGCCAGTAAATGTTCAACCGCCTCTTTGCTCTGCAAATCGAGATCCAGTGACACGGTGGTCAGTGACGGATGGAAGAATGCGCTGTCGTACGTGTCATCGTAGCCAATGATCGACGCCTGCTGCGGAATGGCCACATTGTGCTGATGCAGCGCACTGATGACGCCCAGCGCCATCTGGTCATTGCCCACCAGCATGGCGGTGAATTGCGGAGTTTCACGCAAAATCTGCAACGCGCAGTAATAACCGCTTTTCGCACTCCAGTCGCCGTGGATGACGGTCACCGGCTGAATGCCCTTCTCTGCCAGCGTTTCCTGCCAGCTTTTCAGACGCAAACGGGAAGACACAGAATCTTCCGGCCCCGCCAGCAAGGCAAATTCCCGATGCCCTAAATCATGCAGATATTCCACGCTGGCACGCGACCCGTCAGCCGGATTAAAGCAGACGTTAAACACCGGACTGGTCGGGTCGACATCGAGAAACAGACACAGAATGTCGCGGTTGTTTTCATAAATCCGCTCAGCCTCGGCACTTTCCAGCGGGATGTTAATGATCATGCGGTCAACGCGTTGTGATTTCAGCTCGTTAATGGAGTCCTGAATGCTTTGATTGACGTCCTCATCAATCATTGAAATCAACACCTGATACCCGGCCTGATGGGCATATTTTTTCACTGACGCCGCAATTTGCGACGGCGCGTGTAAGGCCAGTGATGTGGTGACCAGTCCGATGGTAAAACTCTGCTTTCCAACCAGTTGCTGCGCCAGCCGGTTCGGCACATAGCGCAGAACTTCAATGGCCTGTTCGACCTTCAGACGCGTGGCATCTGAAACATTGGCCGATTTGTTTAACACCCGCGAAACCGTCTGGTACGAAACACCGGCATAGCGGGCAACATCTTCTAATGTCGAACTTTTTGATTTCATTCTTTCCCCACACAGCAGCCCGTGATTTTGCTCAATCTTATGATAATCGAGCCAACGTACGGGATCTCATTTAAAAGTTCAATCCGGGCGTTCGTTGCTGCATAAGTTATACGTTAACATTGCATATAATCGTGATTTACATCACTCCTGATTTATCATTAATTCATAAGTTGTAGACATATCTCACATTTCACAATATGTAAAATTGATCATTATTGTTTCTGGGTATCTTATAGATTTCGTAAATGTGAACGTCATACAATCATAAGGAAAAAAAATGAAACACAACTTACGCACTCTGGCTGTGGCGGTTTCCCTCGCCATCACAGCGGGCCCTGCTGTGGCAAATGATATTGATTTCCATGGATATCTGCGTTCGGGGCTGGGGGTTTCTGGCGGTGGCGGTCTGGAACAGTTCCAGAAAAACAAAGTCGGGCGTCTGGGTAACGAAGATGACACCTACGGCGAAGTCGAACTGGGCAGCGAAGTTTACAAGAAAGACGACGTGAGTTTTTACGTCGACTCGATGGTCAGTATGGTGTCTGACGGCTCCAATGATGATGAAAACACCCTGAATGATGATGCACAGTTCGGCCTGCGTCAGCTGAATCTGCAAATCAAAGGACTGGTGCCGTGGGATAAAGATGCAGTGATCTGGGGCGGTAAACGTTATTACCAGCGCCACGACTTACACATCATCGATACCAAATACTGGAACATTTCCGGTGCCGGTGCCGGTATTGAGAACCTGAAAATGGGTGAAGGTGCGCTTTCTCTGGCGTGGATCCGTGGCGATGCCAATGACGTGGATTACCGCGTGGATGGCAATAACGATGTGAACATTAACTACATCGACGTGCGTTATGCCGGGATCAAACCGTGGAGCGGTGCCTGGATGGAAATCGGTGCCGACTACGCCATGCCAAACCTGTCGCATGACCAGAAAGAGTACGGCGGCCTGTACGATGCGGATAACGGCGTGATGCTGACCGGTGAAATCAGTCAGGATATGTGGGGCGGCTATAACAAACTGGTGTTGCAGTACGCGGATAAGGGCCTGGCGCAGAACATGATTTCGCAGGGCGGTGGCTGGTACGATATGTGGAACTACACCAATGACGCCACCGGCTATCGTGGCATCATCACCGGTCTGATTCCGATCACCAGTAAGTTCAGCCTCAACCATGTGCTGACCTACGGCCATGCAGAAAACATTACGGATTACACCGACACGACTGAGCTGGTTTCTCTGGTAGGCCGCGCGCAATACCAGTGGACAGAATACGTGCGTACCATCGGTGAAGTCGGTACCTTCTATCAGAAAGATGATTACAAGAACGGCTCGAACTACAAGCAAGGCGGTCAGAAATATACGCTGGCGATGGGTCTGGCAGCCGGTCCGGAGTTTATGTCACGCCCTGAATTGCGTGTGTTCGCGTCTTATCTGAATGATTCTGAGCATGGCGATACGTTTGACGACCATACCAAAGCGGATACGTGGAACTTTGGGGTTCAGGTGGAAGCCTGGTGGTAAATTTCCTTCATTCTTGAAGCTGTTGCTGCGTTGGCTACGTTTACTCACCCGAATCACTGACTTCAGTCAGCTCATCGGGATTCGTTCACTTGCCGCCTGGCTACAACTCCAATAATTTTGGAAATGTGAAGTCATATTGTACAAAAAGAAATATCCTCATTGTTATACAGCGACAGATAAAAACTTAATTTCTCTTGTAGGGGATCGTTACGTTTTTTCTCCGCACAGCAGCATCATTATTATTTATAAAAAGCAGAAACAATAAAGGCAGCCTTGTGTCGGGCTGCCTTTATTTTTGGGATTATTTCAGCAACAGCGTTTAATTACTTTTCAGTCCAAACTTCTCAGTCATTAATTTCTTCAGGCTGTCGGATTGCTTACCGAATATCGCATGTACTTCCTGACCGATGATCACCACGCCAATCGCACCGGTCTGCTGGATAGCACCGGAGTTCACGCGCTTAAGTTCTTTTACCGTCACGCGCAGGCGGGTAATACAGGCATCGACATTCACAATATTATCGCGCCCGCCGAGTGCATCAATTAATAACGCCACGTCAGTCGATGGCGGCACTTCATTGTCAGGCGTTTTATTTTTCGCAGAGAATACATGCATAAAGTCTTTAATATTTACCATGATGAACACTCTCTTTCAGGAATGAAAAAAAACGTGCAACCGGGAAATCCTGATTGCACGTCGCTGTTAAAAATAATGGGTTAAGAAATAACAGATAAACGCCGCGACAGGATCTGACAACCGAATGCCGGAAGCGTCAGTGTGCGCGGTAATATACCGCCGTGAACCATGTCGCGGTAATCATCCGGCAATGTCACCGTCTGGCTGTCGGCGGCATAGTTTTGCAGGAAGATAAATTCACTTTCACCGTCGGTGCGTCGTGCGGCAGTGACACCTTCAGGCAGATCGGTGGCTATCGCCCGTGGCAGCTTCATTTCTTTCGCCAGCGCGGTATAAAAATCGGCGTGGAATTGCTGATCGTTTCGGGAAGCCAGATAATACGCCTGCCCTTTGCCAAACAGATTCACGGTCACGGCGGGCGTGCCGGCGTAGAAATCGTCACCGTACGTCGCCAGTGCGGCTGCACCTTCCAGGTGGATCACTTCACACAATTCGCTGGCACGATACGGGCCGTTTAACCCCAGCGCATTGCCTTCAGTGCCGCTGACACTGTTGTGCTGATCGTCGGTCAGGCTGTCGATTTCTTCCGCCCAGATACCCAGTACCGGACGCAACGGTCCAGGGAATCCGTTGAGGAAACACAAATCGCTTTCGTTAACGATACCGCTCCAGTAAGTCGCGACGAACCGCCCGCCGGCCTGCACGAACGCGGTGATCCGCTCGCCGACGCCTGCCCTCACCATATACAGCATCGGCGCAATCACCAGGTCGTAACCGGTTAAATCGCAATCGGCATTGATCACATCGACCGCAATGCCCTGCGACCACAGTGCGCGGTAATGTCCGGCAACCGTGTTTTCATATTCCAGTCCCTGATTGCGCGGTCCGAGGGAATCGTCCATCGCCCAGCGGCTTTCCCAGTCGAAGATAATTGCCACTCTGGCTTCTACGCGGCTGCCCGCCACCGGAGCCAGCGCCGATAGAATCCCGCCCAGTTCGGCCACTTCGCGGCCGACACGGGTATCGATATGCCCGACGTGATCGACGACCGCGCCGTGGAATTTTTCTGACGAACCGCGGCTTTTACGCCACTGGAAATACTGCACAGAATCCGAACCATGAGCGACCGCCTGCAAAGAAGACAGAATATGCATGCCCGGCTTTTTCAGTTTGCTGACCGGCTGCCAGTTGGTGAAACTCGGTGTCGATTCCATCAGCACAAACGGCTGTCCCTGTTTCAGCGTCCGCATTAAATCGTGATACATCGCAGTGTACGCCGCCAGACCGATATCATCTTTGCGGGTATGCCACATCGGATAGCTGTCCCACGAGATGAAATCCAGCACGCTGGCGAGTTTCCAGTAATCGTAATCGTAGAAATACTCCATGAAATTGGTGGTCGCCGGTAACGCCGGATTCTCCGCTTTGAGCGGGCGGATTTCCTCGCTGCAAAAACGCGTGACCTGATCGGTGTTAAAACGACGCCAGTCGAGATTCAGGCCGTGAATGCCGCTTTCGCCCTGCGGCGACGGCGATTCGATCTGCGCCCAGTCGGTATAGGTGTGGCTCCAGAAAGTGCTCCACCAGGCTTGATTCAGCGCATCGAGCGTGACGTAACGGGCTTTCAGCCAGTCGCGGAAACGGGTCTGGCAGTAATGGCAATGGCACTCGCCGCCGTATTCGTTGGAAATATGCCAGCCAATCACCGCCGGATGATGGGCGTAACGCTTCGCCAGCGCACTGTTCATCAGTTGCACTTTTTCGGCATACACCGGCGAACTCATACAGTGATTGTGACGCCCGCCGTGCAGTGCTTTTACGCGGTCACGCCCGACACGCAGAACTTCAGGATACTTTTGCGACATCCACGCCGGACGTGCGCCGCTTGGTGTGGCAAGAAATACCGAGATGCCATTTTCATGCAATTTGTCCAGCACCTGATCCAGCCAGCCAAAGGTAAAATGACCTTCTTCAGGCTCCAGCGCTGACCAGCTAAAAATTCCGACTGACATGACATTACAGCGCGCCTCTTTCATCATTTCGACATCGCGAATCAGCACATCGGGGCTTTCCAGCCACTGTTCCGGGTTGTAATCCGCACCATGTAATAGCCCGGAAATCTTACTGCTCAGAAGAGGAAATTTCGTCATGCTTGGGTCCTTAGGAACTTTAAGAAATATCAACTCCCCGGCCAATCAAGCCGGGGAAAAAGGGATTAATTGAAGACTTTGATGGAAGGAAGAACCTGACCGTCACAGCTGAACAACGCCTGATTTTCGCGGGCATTGCCCTCTTTCCAGTGGTCGTTGATGTAGGTCATCCCGGCCGGGGTCGCCCAGCCTGCGCCGTCAACGGCGATCCAGGTCGGTTCCCAGTAGAACAGACCCTTGCCGCGATGATCCGGCACCGCGACCAGGCTTTTGATCATGTCGCTGAGGAAATCAGCCTGCCCCTGCACCGTGCCCGGATAGCCGCCGTCTTTGGCTTCTTTTTCGGTAAAGCTGTTTTCAGCCGCATCACAGTTTTTGGTGGTATAGCCGTAAGCCACTTCCACCACGATCACGTCTTTGTTGTAGCGCTTGCTGATGTCGTCCATGTTGGTCTGCAACGCGGAAACCGGACCGTTCCAGTAGGTATAAAATGACAGGCCAATCACGTCGTAAGGCACCTTGCGCTGATTGATTTCATCGAACCACCAGCGGAAGGTGTCGTTCTTAGTGCCTTCGGCCAGATGCAGCATGATTTTGATATCAGAAGGATTTTTTTCATCAGCACGCACACCGGCAATCGCCGCATTCAGCAACCCGGCCAGACGGTCAAACTCCCCGCCGCCTGCGCCCCAGCTTTTGCCTTCAGGCCATAAAATGCCGCCGTTCATTTCGTTGCCGACCTGCACCATATCCGGCACGGTGCCTTGTGCACGGAATCTGGCGATCACCTCGCGGCTGTAATCATGAATGGCAGTTTTCAGTTGCGGATAATCCATTTTCTCCCAGCTTTTTGGCTTGAACTGTTTACCCGGATCAGTCCAGAAATCGCTGTAATGGAAATCGAGCAGGATTTTAAAACCCTGCGCTTTGGCGCGTTTCGCCAGCTCCAGCGTGGTGGCCAGATCGTTATTACCGCCACCGTACGGATGCCCCTGCGCATCTTTCGGATCCACCCACAAGCGCAGACGCACGTAGTTGAAACCGTTTTGTCTGAGGATCACCATCGCGTCGGTCTGCTTGTGGTTTTGATCAAAGAACTTGCCGCCGTGTTTTTCGACGTCAATCAGCGTCGAGATATCCGCACCTTTGATGAAATCCGCCGGGACGTTGGCGACTTTTTTAATTACCACCTCCTGCGCCACCCCGGAAAATGACACCGCCAGCAGCACGCAGGCCATTGCGCTTTTGTTGAAAATCTTCTTAGAAAAGAAAGTCATCGGATTATCCTTTTGTACTGCCAGCCGTCAGGCCGGAAACGAAGTATTTTTGTAAAGCCAGATAGAAAATGGCGACAGGCACGGCGATCAGTACCGCGCCTGCGGCGTACATGGTGTAGTTGGCACCCATTTTTTGCGCGACCAGGTTGTACAGGCCAATCGGTAGGGTATACTTATCTGGCGTGCGTAAAATGGTGCTGGAAAGAATGAAATCACCCAGCGGTCCGGTGAAGGAAAACAGCGCGATCACGGCCAGAATCGGCTTGGACAAAGGCATGATGATTTCGATGAAAATGCGGAAATTGCCCGCGCCGTCCATCCGCGCTGATTCATCCAGATCTTTCGGAATGGCGTCGAGATAGCCTTTCATCAGATAGGTGTTCATCGGGATCATGCCGCCGACGTAAATCAGCACCAGTGCCAGATGACTGTTGATAAGCCCGAGTAACTGCGCCAGCACAAAGATGGCGATCAGCGCGGAAAACTGGGGGATCATCTGCAATAACAGAAACAACATCAGCCCGTCTTTGCGGCCTTTAAAGCGAAAACGCGAGAAAGAATAGGCGGTGAAACTGACACAAATCAGGGTCAGGATCATGGTCAGGAAACTGATTTTCATCGAGTTCCAGTACCAGCCGACATAATTCACTTCGCCGTTAAACAGGTCTTTGTAATGCTGGAACGAGACGTTCTCCGGAATAATCGACGTGCTGAGCAGGCTGTTACCGGCATTCAGTGATGCGCCGACGGTCCAGATCAGCGGATAAATAATGATCACCGCCACAATCAGCAACAGGAAATAACTCAGCCCGAGGCGGATAAACCGGTTTCTTTTAATACTGCTGTTCTTACTCATGCCCTTCCCCCGGTTACGCCATATCATCTTGTTTAAATGAATTGGTTGAGCGGAATTGCCACAGAGCAATACCGACCACAAATATCGACAGCAAAATCGTAATGGTCGCGGCAATGGCATATTGTGAAGATGACATGGTGAGTTTATATATCCACGACACCAGAATATCCGTTCCGCCTGCATTCGAACCGGCCACTGCCGGGCCGCCGTTATTAAACAGATAGATAATATTGAAGTTATTAAAGTTGAAGGTGTATTGCGTGATAATAATCGGCGCAATGGAATATAAGACCAGCGGCAATGTAATGGTTTTAAGTTTCTTCCAGGTACTGGCACCATCCATTGTCGCGGCTTCATATAAATCGTTCGGAATGGCCTGCAATACGCCGGTAGTCATGGCAAACACAAACGGGAAGCCCAGCCAGGTCTGCATCAGGATCAGCGCCGTTTTGGTCCAGAACGGATCGGTCAGCCAGGCTTTAGGCTCAATGCCTAAGGCAGCCAGAATGCCGTTATTGATGACACCGAATGAGTCATTGAACATGCCCGCAAACACCAGAATGGTGACAAAACCCGGCACCGCCCACGGCAAAATAAGCACGGTGCGGATCAGCGCCTTGAAGCGCAAATCTTTCTGGTTCACCAGAATTGCCAGCATCACGCCAACCGTACATTGCAGCGTGGTCGCCAGCACGGTCCAGACCACCGTCCATTGCAATACATCCAGCAAGGTCGAACGCCAGATATTGAGCGTGAAGATATTAATAAAGTTTTTGAACCCCACCCAGTCGACTAATTTAGCCGGCGGCGTGTGGTATAAATTATAATTGGTAAAAGCAATGGAGAAGCCGAATATAATCGGGAAGACCACCACAAACACCAGCAAAATAAAGCCCGGCGTAATCATCAGATAAGGGAAACCTTCACGCAGCAGCAAATGATATTGCTTGCGCACGCTGGGTAATTCCATCCCCTGGTCGCGGCGTTTACCATTTGCCCACGCATCGCGCAGACTCCAGTAATAAAAGGCCACGCCGAACGCGCCAATCAGCAGGCTGATAATGCCTTTGGCGAGCAGAAATATCGAATTATCACGCGGCACTTCTTCGCCCAGTGTATATAAACCCCATAATCCCTGACGCAGGAAATCATAGAAGACGCCGGCGAAACAAATAAGAATGATAAAAAACAGTATTCCCTTGGCCCATTGCCGGTTATAAAACTGCCCAAAACCGGGGATCAGCGCCACAGCCAGCGCCACCGGTGCATGGTGGCTGGCAGAGAGTGGCGCCTGGTTTTCCTCATGAAGACGCATAGACACAAAGATGTTCCTTTCACTGGTGAGGGAGTGAAATCACTCCCTCCGGTCAGACATACGTGGGTTTCAGCAGGCGTTGCCGGTTATTCGTTGCTGGCTTTCGCCGCTTCGATTTGCATCTGGATATTTTTCACCGCGTCGTTCAGCGCGGCATCAACCGGCTGTTTGCCAGTCACACCCAACTGGATGCCGTTGTTCGCAGGCCCCCAGACTTCCTGCATTTCCGGTACACCCGGCATCGCCGTGGCGCGGGTGGATTGTTCGGCCACCGCGTTGGCTTTCTCATCATTTTTGATCATCGGATCATTAACCAGCGCCGTCAGTGCCGGGATTTCCTTGGTCACTTCGTAGCGCACTTTGGCGTACTTCGGCTGGTTGATGAAGGTGATGAATTTTTCCGCCAGCGGTTTTTGCTTGCTGTAGGTTGAAACCGCATAACCTTTTACGCCAAGGAAAGAACTCATCGGTTTGCCGTTTGGCAACAGCGGCAGCGCTTTCACGCCATAGTTAATGCCAGCAGCTTCATACGGCTGGAAGGCCCAGGGACCGGTGATCACCGCAGCCGCTTTCTTTTCAGTAAACAGCGAGTCGATGGCGTTCAGGCCGTTATCGCCGACAATCCCTGCCGGGAATAATCCGTCGGCATAGAATTTCTTCAGGTAAGTAATGGCTTCAATGCTGCCCGGTTTATTCAGGCCGATATCTTCGACGTTGATTTCGCCTTTAGCATCCTTACCGAATATATAGCCGCCCATCGAGGCCATCGCGCCGTAGGCGTAATACACTTCGTCAAACTTGGCTAACAGACCATATTTACCTTTCGCCCTTTCGGCTTTGGAGAAGGTGTAATACTCGTCGAGGGTCGCCGGTGCCTGTGGCAGCAAATCTTTGTTGTAAATCAGCACCAGCGTTTCCACCGCTTTCGGCACACCATAGGTCTGGCCTTTAAGCTGGAAGGCGTTCAATGCTGGCGGCGTAAAGCTCGCAAGAAACGCTTTGTCGAGATTCAGTGGCGCCAGTAAACCCTGTACCACTGCCGTGCCCAGCTGATCATTGGGGATCACGACGACGTCGGGGCCGATACCTGCCGGACCATCCAGACGTAATTTCTCCGTTTGTTGTGCATAAGGCGTTTCCTGCACCACGACTTTGACGTTGTTCTCTTTTTCAAAATCTTTCACCGCGTCGGAAATACCGGAAGATTTCTTAATATCTTCCCAGACAAGTAACTGTCCCTCTGCTGCCCGGACGGCCTGGCTGCTGAGACTTAATGACATCAGTACCAGGGCAGTAAGGTGGGTAATTTTCATTGTCGCTCCTGAATGTGAAGGTATAACATTTTTGTAGGGTACGTAACGACAGTCAGTCAACACTTTATACAAATAACCCTTTAAAATCTGATTTAGTAATGATGAATGTCGCCTTAAAAACTATGTTATACGTTAAACTTACACACCATAAATCACTACAAAAAGATGCGCATTGTGTGATCTTCTCTCCAAAATTCAAACCCGCCTGTGCAAACGCTTACACAAGGTGGTTATAGTCCGAAACATCAGCGGTATGAATTATTCATGAGGTCAAACATGTCCAGCATCAGACTTAAAAATGTGGTCAAGCGTTTCGATAAAACAGTGACGTTGCATGGCATCAATATTGATATTGAAGACGGCGAGTTCACCGTTTTCGTCGGGCCGTCCGGGTGCGGGAAATCCACCCTTCTGCGCATGATTGCCGGGCTGGAAGATATTACGGAAGGAGACGTTTACATTGGCGAGCAACGGGTGAATGACGTCGACCCTTCACGCCGTGGCGTGGCGATGGTGTTTCAGTCTTACGCGCTGTATCCGCACATGACCATTGCGGAAAACATGGGTTACGGGCTAAAAGTCAACGGCGTACCGAAAGAGGAAATTCGTCATCAGGTGGAGATGGTTGCCAAAACCTTGCAGCTTTCTCATTTGCTGGACAGAAAACCGAAACAGCTTTCCGGCGGTCAGCGCCAGCGCACCGCGATTGGTCGTGCGATTGTGCGAAATCCGCAAGTGTTTATGTTTGATGAACCGCTGTCTAACCTGGATGCCGAGCTGCGGGTGGATATGCGTTTACACATTTCCAAGCTGCATCAGGAACTGAAAACCACCATGGTGTACGTGACGCACGATCAGACCGAAGCCATGACGCTGGCCGATAAAATCGTGGTGATGAATTACGGCAAAGTCGAGCAGACAGGCGCGCCGATGGATCTGTACTACAACCCGGTGAATCAGTTTGTGGCCGGATTTATCGGCTCGCCGAAGATGAATTTTCTGCCTGCAGAGGTGCTGAGCTGGCAGCCGGAGCGGCTCGAAGTGCGCCTGACACCGGAGAAGACGCTGACGCTGGCGCTTAACACCAGCGAACTGGCAGCAGGCGATAAAGTGACGCTCGGCATCCGACCTGAACATCTGCTGTCGCAGGAAACTGAAAACGTGCTGGAATTTAACTGCGAAGTGGTTGAACGGCTGGGCAACAGCACCTATCTGTTTGGTCAGTGTTATGGCACCGACGGTTTCAAAATGCTGCTGCCGGGCGATATGGCGTTCAATCCTTATCAGAGCCTGACCACCTGGTTCGATGCTAAACGTTGCATGGTATTCAGCGAAGACGGTCTGCGCATCAGCGCGCCGAGCCTTTCACATCTGCATTAATGTTGTCAGACCGCCCGCTGCGGCGGTCTCCTCCCGCACTTTCCCCGCTAAAAGGCTTTCCCCCATCAGATTCACTTTACACCCTTTCCTTTATGCAGGGCTTTTGCGCCGCATAAAGGAAAGGGGCTTACCGGGACACTTCACCTCCCGGCAGTTTCAGTGCTATATCTCTTTATCATGATTTTCAGATAAGGGATCCCCATGCCACTGCAATGCCGCATTCTTGATGATTACCAGAACGTTTCCCTTTCGCTGGCTGACTGGCGTTCACTGGCACCGCAGGTGGAATGCCAGGCGCTGACGGAACATATTGCTGATGAAAACACCCTCGCTGAAACCCTGAAAGACGCCGACATCGTCGTGATTATGCGTGAACGCACACCGTTCACCGCCGCGCTGTTTACCCGTTTGCCCAAACTGAAACTGCTGATCACCTCCGGTATGCGCAATGCCTCAATAGATCTCGCGGCGGCGAAAAAGCATGGCGTGACGGTCTGTGGCACCGGCAGCGGGCAGTCTGCGCCGGTTGAGCTGACATGGGCACTGATCCTCGGGCTGGCGCGGCATCTGATGACTGAAAATAATGCGTTTCGCCACAACGGCTCGTGGCAAAGCACGCTGGGTTTTGGCCTGAGCGGCAAACGTCTTGGTCTGCTGGGACTGGGAAAAATTGGTCAGAAGATGGCACATATCGCGCAGGCGTTCGGTATGGATGTGTGTGCGTGGAGCCAGAACCTGACCGCAGAACGCGCGGCGGAACAGGGTGTGACACTTTGCGCATCGAAAGAAGAATTACTGCAAACCAGCGATGTGGTGTCCATTCATCTGGTGCTCGGCGAACGCACGCGCGGCTTGCTGGGTGCGCAGGAACTGGCGCAGATGAAGCCCTCTGCCCTGCTGATTAATACCTCGCGCGCCGCGATTGTCGATCAACCCGCCCTGCTCAATGCGTTGCAAAAGGGTGTGATTGCCGGTGCCGGACTGGATGTGTTTGATGTCGAGCCGCTGCCGGCAGATCATCCTTTCAGAACGCAACCCAACGTACTGGCGACGCCGCATCTGGGCTACGTTTCCGACGGCAATTATCAGGTGTATTTCACCGAAGCCGTCGAAGACATTCAGGCGTTTCTGGCCGGAAAACCGGTACGCGTTTTGGAATAAGGTAAACAACAGGCGTAAAAAAACCGGGCATCAACCCGGTTTTTGTATTCGGTCGCGACGAAACTACTTGGTTTCGTTGGCTTTGATTTCGCCCATTGCTTTCAGCTTTTTGGACATTTCACGACGTTCTTTCGACAGGTCCGCATTGCGGATGATGTAATCATCAACGCGATCTTCATAGTCGCCGCGCATGCTGGCAATGATCGCCTGAATTTCGTCGATGCTCATACCTGGTTTGATGTAATCACTCAGGTTGTCGAGCAGCAGAACACGTTTCTGGTTGTCACGGATTTTCTTTTCGTTGTCAGCAATTTCGCGTTGTAATTTGTTTTTACGACGGAAAATGCGCACAAACTCCAGAACGTCCTGGAAACTCGGCTTATTGATATTGTCCATTTTAACACCTTCGATTAAGTTACACAGATTCAGTGACTGACTTGTCGCAACCGCTTGTCCTGCCTTAACTGTCAGCTAGCAGAAGAGTAGCAAAGATCGGGCTGCGCGCTCAGATAATCGTCCAATAACGCCATCTTACCCGTTTTAGGCCACAGACAAAAATCCCTTCATGCTTTCGGCGTTTTACCGCTGATTATTTGAGCGTCTTCTTTTTGCATCGTCATGGTGATCAGGTCGCCCATAGCCCGCAGTTGTTCCGCCACCTGTGAGCTCAGCCACACGTAGCCATACACCTGCGCTTCCAGATGATTTGCTGCATTCATTTCCGCCATCAGCGCTTTCAGCTCTTCCGCAGATTCGTTGAGCTGATGATTGATCGTCAGTTCGTCGCCTCGCGTGCCGTTCATCAGCATCAGACTGAGCTTTTCCAGCGTATTGAGCATCAGCAGTTGCGCACTGCGCAGCGTGCGGGCATTGAGCATCAGGAAATGGCTTTCGCGCGAACTCCAGTAGGCATCGGCCAGCAGTTCCAGCGTACACAACAGATTACGGCTCAGGGTCTGGATCGCATCAAACACTTCACGCGGAATATGCGATTCCTTACTGGCGGGAGCGAACAGAGCGCGCATCTTGACCATCTGCCCCATTGTCGTTTTCATTTTACCGTGCAGATGCGGGCGTTCGAGCATATTCGGCGATAACCACGCGCTGTAGAGTTTGTTCAGCGACATCAGGTAATCGGCCATCTGCATGCGCCAGTGAATAAACGCGCGCTGCGGATAAATACTGGCGAAAAGCAGCGCCAGCAGGGAACCGAAAATCACATCGCCGGAACGCCACAGCGCGGTATTCATATCGCCCGGCCCTGCGCCACACACCACCGCCAGCGTAATGCCGATCAGCAGCGCCATATACGGACGCTTGCCAAGGGTCAGATAGCCGCTGACAAACATCACAATCCCGCACCACACCAGCATCAGCGGAAAAGAGTACAGCTCGAGCCATAAGGCAATCAGCCCGGAAACGGAACCCAATACCGTGCCGGTAATGCGCTCCAGCACCCGCTGAAGCACGTTTCCCCAAAACGACATCGGTCCCATCACCACGACCAGGGTGATCAGCGGCCAGGTACCTTCGGGGATTTTCGTCAGACGGACAATCAGGAATGTCAGAATAAATGCCACCGCGATCCGCAGGGCGTGAGTCATTCTGTAATTACGGTAAATGACGTTATCCAGCGCAGAAATTTTCTTGTCGAGACGCACGTTGAGCCTGCCGTAAGGCGTAAATTCAAAGAAGGCGGTAGTTTAGCCGAGTTACCAGAGGGGATCACCCTGGTTTTGTCAGGGATTTGGGGGATCGGTGCGGTATTGCGGAATAACGGGCCGATTTTGATGATGTGTTCCATGCCTGCGCATTTTGTCATGACTTCATTGTGGCGGATGGTATCCTAGTCGCCGTCAAGTTCATTCATTCCGCACTGATTAAGGTTATTTCCGTCATGTCAGACAAGCCGCAAAAAACTTTTTATTTTCATGATTACGAGACATTCGGTAAAAACCCGGCGCTGGATCGCCCGGCACAATTTGCCGGGGTGAGAACTGACGAAGATTTCAATATCATCGAAGAACCGCTGGTGATTTATTGCCGCCCTTCTGACGATTATCTGCCTGAACCTGAAGCGGTGATGATCACCGGTATTACGCCACAAGTAGCGCTGGAACGCGGCCTGATCGAAGCCGAGTTTACCGCGCAAATCCATAAAGCTTTCAGCGTGCCGGGCACCTGCATTGTCGGATATAACAATATCCGTTTCGACGATGAAGTCAGCCGTAATATCCTTTATCGCAACTTTTACGATCCGTATGCCTACAGCTGGCAGAACGGCAATTCCCGCTGGGATCTGCTGGATGTGATGCGCGCCTGTTATGCACTGCGTCCGGAAGGCATCAACTGGCCGGAAAATGATGACGGTTTTCCGAGCTTCCGTCTGGAACATCTGACCAAAGCCAACGGCATTGAACACGAAAATGCCCATGACGCGATGGCCGACGTCTACGCCACTATCGCTATGGCAAAGCTGGTGAAACAGGCGCAACCACGTTTGTTCAGCTTCCTGCTCGAGCATCGCAGCAAACATAAACTCAATACCCTGATCGACATTCCTGCCATGGCCCCGCTGGTGCATGTTTCCGGTATGTTCGGCGCGGCGCGCGGGAATACCGCGTGGGTCGCACCACTGGCATGGCATCCTGAAAACAAGAACGCCGTGATCATGTGCGATCTGGCCGGTGATATGTCGACGCTGTTAGATCTCAATCCTGATGAGATGCGCGAACGTCTGTACAGCCGCCGCGAGGCGTTGCAGGCCGGGCAATCTCCGTTGCCGGTCAAGCTGGTGCACATCAACAAATGTCCGGTGCTGGCACCGGCCAAAACACTGTTGCCGGAAAATGCCGAACGGCTGGGTATTGACCGTCAGCGTTGTCTTGAGAATTTGCAGTTACTGCGTCAGAACCCGCAGGTGCGCGAGAAAGTGGTCACGATGTTTGCTGAAGCAGAGCCGTTTACGCCTTCCGATGACGTAGACGCCCGCCTTTACGACGGCTTTTTCAGCGATGCCGATCGCGCGGCCATGCGCATCATTGTGGAAACCCGTCCGGAGAACCTTCCCGCGCTGGATCTGACCTTTAATGATTCCCGCATCGAACCGCTGTTGTTTCGTTTCCGCGCCCGCAACTACCCTGCCACGCTGACCGATGCCGAACAGAAACGCTGGATGTTGCATCGCCAGGAGAAACTCACAGACGAGCGTGTGCAGGCGTACATTTTAGAGCTTGAATCGCTCTATAACTTGCATGAGGGGGATGTTGAGAAGATGGCGCTTCTCAAGGCGCTGTTTGAATACGGAAAGAAACTGGTGGGTTAATTTTTGGGGATTCCCGAACAACCCCTTCCGGAATAGTGAGAATTTCGGTTTTTCAAAAGCAGTTCCCATGCGGCTTTTTGTGCCGAAACCGACGAGAGAGGAAAGTGCTTTTCCTCTCTCGACTCTCCTCGCTTTTTT
>NZ_JYDF01000045.1:0-39242 GCF_003263525.1 Rahnella sp. NRRL B-41462
GCGTCCATATATGGTCAACTAAAACCGGACACGGATTTAGGCACATTGTTGTAATCGGCGTTCATATTCATTCGGCGATATATTGCCCAGCCGGTAATGCCGACGCTTCAGATTATAAAAACTGTCGATATAATCGATAACGTCCGCAATGCCCTGACTTCGGGTTTCATAGCGACGGTAGTTAACTCTCTCTGCTTTCAGGCTGCGGAAGAACCTCTCCGTTACGGCATTATCCAGACAGTTACCCTTGCGGCTCATACTGCCCGTCACACCAAGTTCCTGTTGGCAGGACTGGAACTGGGCGCTGGTATACTGAGCACCTTGATCGCTATGGAATACGACTGGGCCTGTTGGCCGTCGTTTATTAACCGCCAGTCGTAATGCCCGGATAGTCAGGGCGCTATCCGGTTTGTCCGAGAAGGCCCAACTCACTATTTTTCTTGAACATAAGTCCATGACAATAGCCAGATATAACCAGCCCTGAGCGGTACGAAGATAGGTGATATCACCTGACCACCAGGTATTTAATGTCTCTGGATTAAACTGTCGATTCAACAGATTAGCCGCCACTACAGCCGGTTTACCACCACGTGGATAGCGATGACGTCCGGGACGCTTCGCAACCAGCATCAGGGTCTTCATTATCTGACGGACACGGTATCGGCCAACGTTAAAACCCTGTTCACGCAGCTCAATACACATGCGCCGACTGCCATACGTCGCATCCATTTCAGCATGAACATGCTTAGCCGCCGCATGAAGGATCAGAACATTTGCTCTGAGGGCTGGCCGCCGGCTCCGGGCGTAAAATACGCTGCGCGTGAGCGACAGGCATCGACATACTTGCTGGATGTTTGCCCCGGCCTTCTTCAGCTTCAACGCGACTTTTTGTCGTTGTTCATTTCCATGGCGAAGAAGGCTGAAGCCTTTTTTAACAGGTCATTGTCGCTTTGCAACTGACGTACCTGCTTTTCAAGTTCCTGTATTCGTCGTTGTTCAGACGTGATCGCGGTTGCGATGGGAGTATCTCCCCTCACTTCTCCGCGATATTGGCGTAACCAGCGTTGTAATGTTGAAAGGCCTATATTCATCGTTTCAGCAGCCTGGGTCACCGGGTACTTATGCTGCAGAACCAAATTGACACATTCCTGCTTGAACTCATGGGTAAACGTTTTTCTTCGCATTCTCACCTCGTTAGCGTTGCTCATTATATCTCTAACAAAGTGTCCGAAATGATTAGACCATTACAGTGCGCTTCTGTTGGCCAGCCTGGTCATAGGGCTATGAAGAAGTAGATCCAATTTATTCCATTAAGAACCTTTCACGCAGAAATCCCTCTTAATAAGAATGATTCCAGTTATTCAAGATTGGTAGAGTTGTAATTACTGGCACAGAACTATCAATGGTGTGCATTCAACCATTTGATAAGACGTGTGTCACTCCTAGATATATCTCTATCATCCAGTTGTTTCTGAATCGCAGCAATAGCTTTTCTTTCTGTTATTCCCCAGAGTGGATTCAGTTCTTTAAAAACAGAATCAGCAGTAAACTGGCAACGGGTAAACGCTTCCTCGGCTGTACTGACTGTTGGATGAATTACGACAATATGGAACAGAGCACTGATAGTTGCTCGCAGATAATGCTCAAGATTTACCGTTAGGAGTTCTATATGGGGACTTGTCCCCGCGTTGTGCACGATGGTATTCCGTAGGAGATACAATCGATGTAGGTGCCGAGTGACCTTATCTAAGTGGCCAGACAACTTTTTCTCCATTTTCTCAGGCGATGCACATATTTCCGCTAATTTGCCGACGCTGTACTTGACGTAAGGGTAGCCCTCCAGATCTGCCAATAAATCGTTAGCCCGAACCGGATCTTTCAACAGTACAAATAATTCTCCCAGTGTAAGTGAAGCAACTCCCGGTTCGCGTAAAGGGTTTTCAGGGCCCCGATGCAGAAAATGGAGAACCTGACGAAGGGAAAAAAGTTGTTTCACAATGTAATCAAGTACCATGCAAGGCCCCACAACGCTTATCACGTGCTCATCATGTGAAGGGGTGCCTGGTGCAACACCCAAAGTCAAGGACTCAAGCGCTGACCAATATGCGGTGAAGCGACTTTCTTGGCCTGGATTCTCAATACCATTGCGAAAGAATCGAAATGCGGAGCTTATCTTCTTACGTGACGCATCTGGAGTACCTGCAAATAGCCCGCTCATAGCCACCATGAATTGAGTAAATTCTTCATCGGTTAATCGGTCAGCATTTGCCTCAATCTCATTATCGAAGCGAGGCACTTCCGTTTCCTCCTCCCCTCGGACAATTACAAACTGCTTCTGTATAGTTATATCTCCCTTTCCGGCCATGTAAGCGATTACGTCTAACGATTCACGCAGCATTTGCCCAGCCATGTTACGAGCGGATGCATCGGACATGGAGCAAACGGGGATATCTACGGATAAAAAACGCATGCGGTTATCTTCTAATGGTCTAAATAGACAACCGTTAAAATGCAGAAATGGGCCATGGGTAATAAGGAGGGAGTAAAGCTTCTCGCTGACAATGAACATGCGCACTGTCACTTCTTCTGTAGGAGTCACCAGCTTCTGACGAAAGGAATCGAATGCAGTACGGAAAGCGTCTGGCTCATCAACCACACGGTTACGGAATATATTAATATATAAAAGGTAACATTCAGTGAGCGTCATTCCCCTGGTTAGCAGTATGCTCATAATATTGTTTGTCAGTGAGTAGATTCTTAACGCTTCCTCAGTACCCAACATCTGATGAGTGAACAGCTGTTGTTCCAAAAGAGCAAGCGCTTGTGTGACATAGTGACTTTCAGAGATATTTGCCAACTGACTACACAGGCTACGGATTAGACGAGGGCGTTTTTCAACGGGGCTTCGGGTGGAATCATCCAACTGGTCGCGAGGTAGGAGACTGATTAGCTGTGAGACCGTATCAATAAATAGGTCGCTTTTTAGGACATTGTCCTGTTCGAGAATATCAAGAAGCTCTAACACTACTCGCCGGCGTTTCTTATCGGCGTGAAAACGATCCTCCATGCCGTACAAAAAAAGCAGCTCTTGAACGGTACTTAACGCATTGCTATAGCCAACCCGGTCAGTATCCGGGCTGTTTTTGTGGCAGAAATTAGCCCAGCATTCGATAAAGAACAGCTGGCTATCCGTCAACCCTTCCCGGGCAAGGCGGCGGTCTATGCGCATAAATATGGATCTCTACTGTGTAGTGAGCTATGATTGACACCATCTAAATTTAAGACATCTGCTGTCAACAGCGGGTGCCACCGAAAAAAACGGCTCTCCCTTCTGTCTGTGGTTCTATCCCGGGGAGGTTCTGAGCCATATTTTATCAAAGCCGCCGTCTAGGGCGGCTTTTCCTTTAAAATAACTAACGCGCAGACCCTCCGATCCATCCCCGCACCTTCTCGTCCACTAAATCCGCCAATCCTCGAGCCACTTCACTCAGCGACACGGGGTTTTCATGTTCCGCTACACCACAAGAGTAAAGATGCAGTGCGCAAGTCCCCTCTCGAAAACTAAATCCTAGAGTCCAGTTATTATTATGCCAAGTGGCTTCGCCAAATCCCATGTCTGGAGACATGATCCGGCCAGTGAAGAAAGGAAATGCTAGTTTACTGAAAAGTTCTTCTGGTAGCGTTGCAGTTCTAGACTGATCTAAAATCATAGTTACCTGAAAGGCACCATAACCGTACCCATCAGGGCGGAATATCGCTACACGGCTATAGTAACCTTCAGCGTGTGCCTCGGTAAGAAAGGTAGCGTCCGTACGATTCATGGCCGCACGGATCTCGTTAATCTGACGATAGTAATCCTGACGTCGATACCAAGTTCCCCATCGACTAAATATATCAGCCCAAGCAGCTTCAATTGTTGCATCATCACGGCCTGCTATTTCCGTAAACAGGGCAAAATATAAGGAAACACCATACAGCATGGGTACACTTGGTACCAAAGCCTGCTGGGCACGAATCCGCAAATAAGGAGTATTACGCAACAGAATGTCACGTAAATCATTCTCATTATTTATATTAAGAATGCCTACATAAGCACGGTCAGCTAGTGTACTTGCTCCATTGTCATACCATGCAGACACCATTGTGCAATTGGAAATAGCTGCAAGCTCCTGATCTAATGAGGTAACCAGAGGACTTTTCAAGCAGAACACTTTAATGATACTGCTCATCGGACCGTTTATCAGCTCACGCATCAGGGCAGATTTATTTGTTCCTCTACTGGCCGAGACTTCTTCGAGTGCTTGGCTGACTGAGGCTCTTACCCCTTTGACCGAAACCGCAATCGTATGTTCGGTCCCGTTATCAGGTATGGAAATACGTTCATTCATAAGGAACCTTATGGGAGTTATTCACTAGCTTAGAAACATTGAAATACAATATTGTCATTTTATTGATAAATCAATAAGAGAATTACAAAAACAAAAAAGAATTACAACATCCCAAAAAGAACTCATTTTGATACCGTAATGGTAGTTACTTTAATCTTAGTAACTATTCAAACAATAGTGATATATAAGTATCCCTTAATGATACTATCTAACTAAATTCGAAAATCCTGTTATGATACCATTTAAAAGGTACCCCTATAATTGTTACCATTTAAAAGTTACCAGTGGTGAGAAAATGTACATTTATGCTTATCTTCGGGCATCTACAATTGAGCAAGACGCTCTTCGCGCAAAAAACAGGCTGAAGGAATTTGCAACTCATCATGGACAACGTATTGCCGGTTGGTATGTTGAGAATGCCTCTGGAGCCTCGCTTGACCGTCCTGAGCTTACCCGTATGCTTTCTGATATGGAGTCAGGGGATGTGATATTGATAGAGCAGGTCGATAGGTTGTCGCGTCTTAGCGATGAAGACTGGGACACACTGAAGCGTAGAATGCTTGAGAAGGACTTGTCAGTTATCAGTCTTGACCTTCCAACCAGTCATATAGCTCTTACTCATGCGGCTTCAGACAACTTTACACGAAGTATGCTTAGGGCTGTCAATTGTATGATGCTCGATATGTTGGCCGCTATCGCTCGTAAAGATTATGAGGATCGTCGCCGACGACAGAAAGAAGGTGTAGAAAAAGCCAGACAGGAAGGGAAATATGCCGGACGGCAACCTGATATGGCAAAACACGAGTTAATAACAACTTTACGGCTACATAACGGTAAATCCATAAATGAAACGGCGCGACTGGCAGGTGTATCAAGAATGACCGTTATTCGCGTATGCAAAACTAATAAAGGATGCTTAGAATCACAGTCGGAATCTGATGTTGCTTTAATATTAAAATGAAACCCCGAAATTAATCGGAGTTTCATTATTTTACGTTTAACAGGGTCCCGATCTCGGGAGTGATGTAAAAATACGCTTACAGAAGCGGTAATACAAATATTATTTTTGGCTGTCGAGCCATTTATTCATGTGCTCAATTTCACCTTTCTGAGCTTTTATGATGTCCTGCGCAAGCTTTCTCATTTCGGGATCTTTTCCGTATTTAAGTTCGGTCTCAGCCATGGCGATTGCCCCTTCATGGTGAGCAACCATACCTTTTGCAAACGCCTTGTCGGGATCGGACTCATTAACGGCGGCCATCATTTTGGCATGCATGTCTTTCATGCCTGCCATATATTCCTGTGACGATACCGATGAGGACATATCAGACATTTTCATGTCCGAATGTTCGGCGGAAATGGCGGGCAGGGATAACATTAATATAACAAAAAGGCTGTTTCTGATTTTCATATAAAAATTCCTTTCAGGTAGGTACCGGTAAATTGTAGCTGAGTCAGTTAAAAAAGCCCCCTGGCGGGGGCAAAAAGAAGCAACAAATCCGGTAAAGGAATAATCTATCAGGGAAAAGGTAACAGCACGGATACTACCGTCGCATTCAGCCTGCATTGATCATGCGGCGGTGCGCTTCGGCCATGGCCTGATGTGGGCCGGATTGCCCGTTATTCATGAATTCATGGGCAACCGCTGCTCTTTCATGCTCATTCATCGCCGCGTAAGACGTTGACGGGACGGTCGTGGATACCGTGTTATTTCCCATCATCTTCTGATGACTTTCCACCATTTTCTGGTGCGCATCCGCCGAGCCGTTCGTCATGGTTTCATGAGCAATAATGGCCTGTTCATGCTGGTCCATACCGGTCATACGAGGAGCAGTCCCCTGGATCCCGACAGGAGCCGCAGCAGACTGCATCTGGTGAGCAGGAGCCTGTGCATTGTTGACGCGATCATGGATATTCACGGTTTCAGTGGCCCAGGCCGATGAAATTAAACCAAAGCCCAGCAAAGATGCTAATACGATATTTTTCATGATAACTCTCCATTTCTGAATTAGTGATGTCCGGGGAAGTACAACCGGTGTTTTCAGTTCCATAACTGAAACAAGTTCGGCAGCGTTTATTTCTCCGGAAGAGGGCTGGATATTCATTTCCTGGCGTACTCTGACGCCGGGTATTGATGAAGCAATCCAGCCTTCCTGATAAGTTGCACTAATTATATCGAATGGCTTCTGTTTGCTGCATGACAGGCTAATGACATCTTTGTCATTTACATCTTTATTTTCAGCATTGGGTTTCCGGGATCATTTTCTCCAGTCTGGGCACGGATAAGATAAAACGCGTGGAGCGTACGTCTGATTCCACCTGCACTCTTCCGTGATGTGCTTCCACGATTGACTTCACAATCGCAAGGCCGATGCCGCTGCCTTCTCCTTTTCGTTGTCTGGATGGATCCACCCGATAAAAACGGTCAAACAGCCTTGATAAATGTTCTTCAGGGATCGGTTTCCCTGGATTTTCAATCACAAGGTCAAAAAAGCTCTCTTGCTCTCTTATTGAGACGGTGATTGCCTGTCCTTCCGGGGTATAACGCAGGGCATTGGAAAGCAGATTATTGATCGCTCTTCTGAACATTTGTGGATCACCTTCAACCAGACAGGGCATCCCGTTAAATTTGAGCGTGATATTGCGTTCTTCGGCCCAGGCTTCGAAAAACTCGAAGACTTTCATGACTTCCACTCTGAGATCAAACCGAACCCTGTCAGGTATCAGCTGATTATTGTCCGCCTGCGCCAGGAAAAGCATGTCGCTGACCATTTTAGTCATCCGGTTATACTCTTCAAGACTGGAATAGAGGACATCCTCGAGCTCCTTCTGCGTTCGGTCCTTACTCAGTGCGATCTCAGTCTGCGTCACCAGATTGGTGATGGGGGTTCTGATCTCGTGCGCGATATCGGCAGAGAAATTGGCCTGGCGGGTAAAAACATCCTCAATCTTTCCAATCATGTGATTGAACGAGATAACCAGCTGCTCCAGCTCAATGGGAACGCGTGTCGGTTCCAGCCGCGCATCAAGATTCTCGGAGGTGATGTTTTTAATAGCATTGCTGACATTACGCAGGGGAAGATGTCCCTGGCGGACCGCGATGCGAATAATAAGAACAATCAGCAGACTTATTACAACGGCGATCGCAATCAGATTTTTTTTCAGCGCATCGAGGTAATGGAGATGGAAATTAATGGAGAGGCCAGTCAGCATGACATAGTTCTGCTGTTTGCCCTGAAATATCGCCTGGCCAGAGGAGGCGATAATCCGGTATGTTTCCATCTTCATTTCTGATCCGGTATCCATCGGTCTCGCAGGATCCTCTACCGTCCAGAGAAAGACATCCCGTGCGCGGCTGTGCTCGCTAAAATCTGCTGAATTCACGGCCGGGCGTAGTGCCGCCCCCTGCGCTGAACTAAAGAGCACTTCCCCCCTGGGATTGAGGAGCAAAAGGGCAACGTTGCGGTAGCTGGCAATCGACTCCTTTATTTTGCTTACTTTTTTTTCATCCGGATCCGCCGGGGACTGCAGTATACGGTTCAGTGTGGTGCTGATTTGTTGAAGATCGCTGACATCCTGCTCGGCAAAATGATTTTCAACAGAATGCAGCATAAACCAGGTGAAGGCGCTAAAAGCCAGTATCGTGGACAGGCTGATAAAAAAGGTCAGCCGCAGAGCGAGTGAGAAAGGGCGCCTGGAAGGTTTGCTATGCATCCGGGACCTCCAGCATATAGCCCACGCCCCGGACTGTCTGGATCAGCTTTGTCTCGTAATCGTTGTCTATTTTCGCGCGAAGTCGCTTTACTGCGACATCAATCGCGTTTGTGTCGCTGTCAAAATTCATGTCCCAGACCTGAGAGGCAATCAGGGAGCGGGGGAGCACTTCCCCCTGATGGCGAATGAAGAACTCCAGCAGGCTGAACTCTTTACTGGTGAGCACAATGCGGTTTCCGGCGCGACTGACTTTTCTGGAGACGAGATCAACCAGGAGGTCAGCCACTTTAAACTGGCTCTCCGTGATCATCGTGTTTCCTCGCCTCAGAAGGGTCCTTACCCGGGCGAGCAGTTCGGCAAACGCAAAGGGTTTAACCAGATAATCGTCCGCCCCCAGCTCCAGTCCTTTAACCCTGTGTTCAATCGTGCCAAGGGCCGTCAGCAGTAAGACCGGCATCCCCTTTCCGGCCGAGCGCAGCATGCGGATGATATCCCAGCCGTTCACATCAGGCAGCATGATGTCCAGAATGACTAAATCATACTCGGCGGTCATGGCGAGATGATACCCGGTAAGACCATTATCAGCGTGATCCACCACGAATCCTGCCTCTGTAAGCCCCTTGCTGAGATATTCACCTGTTTTAATTTCGTCTTCGACGATCAATATTTTCATCTTGCTCCCCGGCTGGCTGCTATGGTCATTCTATTGCGCCCACGATCGTTATCAACGGATTACAGCAAAAATGACAACATTGTCATTATCCTGTCACCCGGCAAACAGAGAGCGTTCGGTAAAGTACCCCTATCAATACTCTGGACTTCATTTGAACCATTTACCAGGTCTGCCTGGACGAGAAGCGTTATGTTCAAATTAAAATTACTCAGCATTAGCACGATATTCATCCTGGCCGGTTGTGTCTCTCTGGCCCCTGAATATCAGCGCCCGGCAGCACCGGTACCCCAGCAGTTTTCACTGTCCCGAAACAGCCTGACGCCAGCAGTGAATGGTTATCAGGATACGGGCTGGCGTAACTTTTTTGTCGATCCCCAGGTTACACGGCTGATTACTGAAGCCCTGAATAATAACCGTGATTTGAGAATGGCTGCCCTGAAGGTTGAAGAGGCCCGGGCCCAGTTCAACGTCACGGATGCAGATCGTTATCCCCAGCTGAATGCCTCATCCGGGATCACATACAGCGGTGGCCTGAAAGGCGACAAGCCGTCCACACAGGAGTACGACGCGGGTCTGGAACTCAGCTACGAGCTCGATTTTTTCGGCAAACTTAAGAACATGAGTGACGCTGATCGCCAGAACTACTTTGCCAGCGAAGAAGCCCGTCGGGCCGTACACATCCTGCTGGTATCCAGCGTTTCACAAAGCTATTTCAGCCAGCAACTGGCGTACGAACAACTCCGTATTGCGCGGGAAACGCTGAAAAATTATCAACAGTCCTATGCTTTCGTTGAGCAACAGCTCGTGACCGGGAGTACGAACGTTCTGGCACTTGAACAGGCGAGAGGACAAATTGAAAGTACCCGCGCCGAAATAGCCAAACGAGAAGGCGATCTGGCTCAGGCAAACAATGCCCTGCAACTGGTGCTGGGAACGTACCGCGCACTTCCGTCAGAAAAAGGGATGAAAGGCGGGGAGATAGCCCCAGTAAAATTGCCACCAAATCTGTCTTCACAAATTTTGCTGCAGCGCCCGGATATTATGGAAGCGGAATACCAGCTGAAAGCGGCTGATGCCAATATTGGCGCAGCGCGAGCGGCGTTTTTCCCCTCCATTACCCTGACCAGTGGTCTTTCCGCAAGCAGTACGGAGCTGTCCAGCCTGTTTACGTCAGGAAGTGGAATGTGGAATTTTATCCCTAAAATTGAAATTCCTATATTTAATGCTGGCAGGAATAAAGCCAATCTGAAGCTGGCTGAAATTCGCCAGCAACAGTCGGTGGTTAATTACGAACAAAAAATTCAGTCAGCCTTTAAGGATGTTTCCGACACGCTTGCGCTGCGCGACAGCCTTAGCCAGCAACTTGAGTCTCAGCAGCGTTATCTTGATTCACTTCAGATAACTCTCCAGCGTGCCAGAGGATTGTATGCAAGTGGTGCTGTCAGTTACATCGAAGTGCTGGATGCAGAACGTTCCCTCTTCGCTACGCAGCAAACCATTCTCGATCTTACCTATTCCCGACAGGTTAACGAAATTAATCTGTTTACCGCGCTGGGTGGCGGTTGGGTAGAGTAAATTTATTTAATTAATCAGGAAATTAAAAAATGCGTAATTCACTTAAAGCCGTTTTATTTGGTGCCTTCTCTGTCATGTTTTCTGCCGGTCTTCATGCTGAAACACATCAGCATGGCGATATGAATGCTGCCAGTGATGCTTCGGTACAGCAGGTTATCAAGGGCACAGGTATCGTTAAAGACATTGATATGAATAGTAAAAAAATCACCATTTCGCACGAAGCAATCCCTGCGGTGGGCTGGCCTGCAATGACCATGCGCTTCACTTTTGTTAATGCAGACGACGCTATCAATGCCCTGAAAACCGGCAACCATGTCGATTTCTCGTTTATTCAGCAGGGCAATATCTCCTTACTCAAAAGCATTAACGTGACGCAATCCTGATTAACAGTCCGGAGCGAATACATCCAGTGCGCCTGAACATTCATTAAGGGATTACTGTGAATGAATGATCGGGCGCATATGCCAGGTGTTTTGATTTTTCAGCGAGAAATTGTATGGCTTCTTTAAAGATAAAATATGCTGCAATAATTATCAGCAGCCTCATAGCAGGAGGGCTGATATCGGTTACTGCCTGGCAGTATGTAAACTCATCACAAAAAACAGTACAAACAGAACAAAAGGCACCGGAGAAAAAGGTACTTTTCTGGTATGACCCGATGAAACCGGATACCAAATTTGATAAACCCGGAAAATCGCCCTTTATGGATATGGACCTGGTGCCAAAATATGCTGATGAAAGTGGCGATAAAAGCAGTGGCGGGATCCGTATCGACCCAACCCAGGTTCAGAATCTGGGATTAAAAACGCAAAAAGTCACGCGAGGAATGCTGAATTATTCTCAGACAATCCCGGCTAATGTCAGTTACAACGAGTATCAGTTTGTCATTGTGCAGGCGCGTTCTGACGGTTTCGTCGAAAAAGTGTATCCCCTGACGATTGGCGATCATGTGAAGAAAGGCACTCCGCTTATCGATATCACCATTCCTGAATGGGTTGAGGCACAAAGTGAGTTCCTGCTGTTATCCGGTACAGGCGGTACGCCAACCCAGATAAAAGGGGTTCTGGAGCGACTTCGTCTGGCTGGTATGCCGGAAGAGGATATTCAAAGGCTGCGTTCAACCCGCACCATCCAGACCCGTTTTACCATTAAAGCACCTATTGATGGCGTCATTACTGCATTTGACCTGCGCACCGGCATGAATATTTCGAAAGATAAGGTGGTGGCTCAGATTCAGGGAATGGATCCGGTCTGGATCAGCGCTGCAGTGCCAGAATCTATCGCCTATCTGCTGAAAGATACGTCGCAGTTTGAAATTTCGGTACCGGCTTATCCGGATAAAACATTCCATGTCGAAAAATGGAACATTCTTCCCAGCGTGGATCAGACAACCCGTACGCTTCAGGTCCGTCTCCAGGTTTCTAATAAGGATGAGTTTCTCAAGCCGGGCATGAATGCCTATCTGAAACTGAATACCAGGAGCCAGGAGATGCTGCTGATACCAAGCCAGGCCGTTATCGATACCGGCAAAGAACAGCGCGTGATTACTGTTGATGATGAAGGCAAGTTTGTGCCGAAACAGATCCACGTTCTGCATGAATCACAGCAACAGTCCGGCATCGGCTCCGGCCTGAATGAAGGCGATACCGTGGTGGTCAGTGGCCTGTTCCTCATTGACTCTGAAGCCAATATTACGGGCGCACTGGAACGTATGCGCCACCCTGAAAAAACAGAAAGCAGTATGCCAGCAATGTCTGACCAGCCTGTAAATACGCATTCAGGGCACTGAGGAGACGACGATGATTGAATGGATTATCCGGCGCTCTGTCGCCAACCGTTTCCTGGTCATGATGGGGGCCCTGTTTCTCAGCATCTGGGGCACATGGACGATTATTAACACGCCGGTCGATGCCTTGCCTGACCTGTCAGATGTGCAGGTCATTATCAAAACCAGCTATCCCGGCCAGGCCCCGCAGATCGTTGAAAACCAGGTCACCTATCCGCTTACCACCACCATGCTGTCCGTGCCTGGCGCAAAAACCGTGCGCGGTTTTTCACAGTTCGGTGATTCGTATGTGTATGTCATTTTTGAAGACGGCACCGATCTGTACTGGGCTCGCTCTCGCGTGCTGGAGTACCTGAATCAGGTTCAGGGAAAACTGCCTGCCGGTGTGAGTTCTGAAATCGGTCCTGATGCCACGGGCGTGGGCTGGATTTTTGAATATGCTCTGGTCGATCGCAGCGGAAAACACGACCTTTCGGAACTGCGCTCTCTGCAGGACTGGTTCCTGAAATTTGAGCTGAAAACCATCCCGAACGTGGCTGAGGTCGCTTCGGTTGGCGGCGTGGTGAAACAGTACCAGATTCAGGTCAATCCGGTAAAACTGTCTCAGTATGGTATCAGCCTGCCCGAAGTGAAACAGGCCCTTGAATTGTCTAACCAGGAGGCCGGTGGCTCATCCGTTGAAATTGCAGAAGCGGAGTATATGGTCCGTGCCAGCGGTTATCTTCAGAGCATTGATGATTTTAATAACATCGTCCTGAAAACCGGCGAGAACGGCGTGCCGGTTTATCTGCGGGATGTTGCCCGCGTGCAGACCGGGCCTGAAATGCGGCGTGGTATTGCCGAGCTGAACGGCCAGGGCGAAGTCGCTGGCGGCGTGGTGATCCTGCGGTCGGGTAAAAATGCACGCGACGTTATCACGGCAGTGAGGGATAAACTTGAGACGCTGAAGGCCAGCCTGCCGGAAGGCGTTGAAATCGTGACCACCTATGATCGCAGCCAGTTAATCGACCGGGCGATTGATAACCTCAGTTCCAAACTTCTGGAAGAGTTTATCGTGGTGGCCATCGTCTGTGCCCTGTTCCTGTGGCACGTACGTTCTGCCCTCGTGGCGATTATCTCTCTGCCGCTTGGCCTGTGTATCGCCTTTATCGTCATGCACTTCCAGGGACTGAACGCCAATATCATGTCGCTGGGAGGGATAGCGATTGCCGTCGGTGCGATGGTGGATGCCGCCATTGTGATGATTGAGAATGCGCATAAGCGGCTTGAGGAGTGGGATCATCAGCATCCGGGTGAGCAGATTGACAACGCCACCCGCTGGAAGGTGATTACCGACGCCTCCGTTGAAGTGGGACCCGCACTGTTTATCAGCCTGCTGATCATCACCCTGTCCTTTATTCCTATCTTTACCCTGGAAGGTCAGGAAGGACGTCTGTTTGGCCCGCTGGCATTCACGAAAACGTACTCCATGGCGGGCGCGGCCGCGCTGGCCATCATCGTCATTCCGATTCTGATGGGATTCTGGATCCGGGGGAAAATTCCTGCAGAGACCAGTAACCCCCTGAACCGGGTACTGATCAAAGCGTATCATCCATTGCTGTTGCGGGTTCTCCACTGGCCAAAAACAACCCTGCTGGTTGCGGCCTTGTCCATTTTCACCGTTATCTGGCCACTGAGCCAGGTGGGCGGTGAGTTTCTGCCGAAGATTAACGAGGGCGACCTGTTGTATATGCCGTCGACCCTGCCGGGTGTCTCTCCGGCTGAAGCTGCAGCGCTCCTGCAGACGACGGACAAGTTAATCAAAAGCGTTCCTGAAGTGGCCTCTGTATTTGGCAAGACCGGTAAAGCAGAGACCGCAACGGATTCCGCACCGCTCGAAATGGTTGAAACCACGATCCAGCTCAAACCTGAGGATCAGTGGCGTCCAGGCATGACCATTGACAAGATTATTGAAGAACTCGACAGGACCGTCCGGTTACCGGGGCTGGCAAACCTCTGGGTGCCGCCAATCCGTAACCGTATTGATATGCTCTCAACCGGGATCAAAAGCCCGATAGGTATCAAGGTGTCCGGAACGGTTCTGTCCGATATCGATGCGACGGCGCAGAGTATTGAAGCGGTAGCCAAAACGGTACCGGGCGTGGTGTCTGCCCTGGCTGAGCGACTTGAGGGTGGGCGCTACATCGATATCGATATCAACCGGGAAAAAGCCTCCCGCTACGGAATGACGGTGGGCGATGTGCAGCTGTTCATTTCATCAGCCATCGGCGGTGCGACGGTAGGGGAAACGGTGGAAGGCGTGGCCCGGTACCCGATTAATATCCGCTATCCGCAGGATTACCGTAACAGTCCACAGGCGCTGAAACAGATGCCGATCCTGACCCCGATGAAGCAGCAGATCACACTGGGCGATGTTGCGGATATCAAGGTCGTTTCAGGGCCGACTATGCTGAAAACGGAAAATGCCCGTCCAGCAGCTGGATTTACATTGACGCGCGCGGCAGGGATATGGTGTCAGTGGTTAATGACATTAAAACGGCGATCGGTCAGAAAGTGAAACTGAGACCGGGTACCAGCGTGTCATTCTCCGGACAGTTTGAACTGCTTGAGCATGCCAACAAGAAACTGAAGCTGATGGTGCCGATGACGGTGATGATCATCTTCATCCTGTTATATCTGGCATTCCGCAGGGTTGATGAAGCCCTGTTGATCCTGATGAGCCTGCCGTTTGCCCTGGTTGGCGGGATATGGTTCCTGTACTGGCAGGGCTTCCATATGTCAGTGGCGACCGGAACCGGGTTTATCGCTCTGGCCGGGGTGGCAGCAGAGTTTGGCGTGGTCATGCTGATGTATCTGCGTCATGCGATTGAAGCGCACCCGGAATTGTCCCGTAAAGAGACGTTCACACCGGAAGGCCTTGATGAAGCCCTCTATCATGGTGCCGTACTACGTGTCCGGCCGAAAGCCATGACCGTGGCGGTGATCATTGCGGGTCTGCTGCCAATACTCTGGGGAACTGGTGCAGGTTCAGAAGTCATGAGCCGTATCGCGGCACCCATGATTGGTGGGATGATCACGGCTCCGCTGCTGTCCCTGTTCATTATTCCTGCCGCCTACAAATTAATCTGGCTGCGCAGACATAAAAAAAGCGTGTCCTGAACCTGAAAGGGCACCCCCTGTGGGTGTCCTTCTTTACTGATTCACCCTGACGTCAGGGTTTAAATCGATAATATACAGAGGTGAGTATGAAAAAAGTGGTTCTGATGGCGCTGGCTCTCGGCCTTTCACTGCCCGCGATGGCGAGTGAAAAAGTGATTGATATGTACAAATCTGAAAACTGTGGCTGTTGTTCCCTGTGGGGCAAAGCGATGGAAAAAGACGGGTTTGAAGTACGAACTCACGTCATGAATGATCAGGCGCTGTCAGCCCTGAAAGAAAAGCATGCTATTCCTGCAGGACTACGAAGTTGTCATACCGCGGTTGCCGGTAATTTGATCATTGAAGGCCATGTGCCTGCGACAACGATACATAAGGCAATGCAGTCTGGTTCGGGTATATACGGTCTCGCCACCCCCGGTATGCCAGCAGGAAGTCCTGGAATGGAGATGGGAGCCCGAAAAGAGGCTTACGATGTTATCGCATTCTCACCGGATGGAAGTAAAAAAGTCTTCCAGCGAATCGAATAGTCAGCGGAACGGCTGATAACGGGACGCCGGTAGCAGGCACTCCTGTGCCGGCGACATTCGTGGTAATCGCATCCATGACATACCCTGAAGACAGAAGATGCTTCAGGTATGCATAAGGAGAGTTACTGTGAAAAATGACAATGCAGTGCAGCACAACAATCAGACTGCTTCTGAGCAGACATTATCCCCGGACGAGAGTCACGTAGTGCATAAGGTGAAAGATCCCGTGTGCGGGATGGCCATCCTGCCCGACAGGGCGCACAGCAGCATTCGATACCAGGACCATCAGCTTTATTTCTGCTCCGCCAGCTGTGAGAGCAAATTTAAAGCCCATCCCGATCGGTATCTTACCGAAGATGCCAGTGAACATTCCCAACACCATCACCACGATTATCACGAAGTCAGCCCTGATCAGATAAAACAGCCTCACCACCAGGCGGAAAAAGAGAATTCTGAAGGTGTGTGGACATGTCCGATGCACCCGGAGATACGCCGTAGTGGTCCCGGAAGCTGTCCTGTCTGTGGAATGGCACTGGAGCCGCTTGTAGCCACGGCATCCACGGGGCCGAGTGATGAACTTCGCGACATGACAAGACGCTTCTGGCTGGGGTTGTTGCTGGCGTTTCCGGTTCTGGTACTCGAAATGGGATCTCATCTGTTTCCCGCCTTGAGGAATACAGTACCGCCACAGTACAACACATGGCTGCAGCTGCTTCTGGCCTCTCCTGTCGTGTTGTGGTGTGGCTGGCCATTCTTCGCCCGGGCCGGAATGTCGTTACGTAACCGCTCCCTGAATATGTTTACCCTTGTTGCAATGGGGACCGGCGTAGCCTGGGTGTACAGCGTCATTGCAACCGTCTTCCCCTCCTGGTTTCCTGCATCGTTCAGAAACATGGATGGCCTGGTGGCCGTTTATTTTGAAGCCGCAGCAGTTATTACAGTGCTTGTTCTGCTGGGACAGGTTCTTGAGCTGCGGGCGCGGGAACAAACCTCAGGTGCCATTACTGCGCTTCTGAATCTTGCCCCCAAAACCGCCAGGCGGCTGGATCATGACGGTCATGAAACGGATATTAATGCGGAAGATGTCCTGCCTGGCGATAAGCTCCGCATCAGACCTGGAGAGAGTATTCCGGTCGACGGTATCGTGATCGAAGGCAAAACAACCGTTGATGAATCGATGGTGACCGGGGAGTCTATGCCGGTTACCAAAACGGAGGGTGACCCTGCCATTGGGGGGACGATTAATCAGACAGGTAGTCTTATCATCCGTGCAGAGAAAGTCGGTGATGAAACGATGCTCTCACGAATTGTTCAGATGGTCGCTGATGCACAGCGTTCGCGTGCCCCCATCCAGAGAATGGCTGACAGCGTTTCAGGCTGGTTTGTTCCTCTGGTGATACTTATCGCGGTTGTTGCTTTCGTGATCTGGTCTGTCTGGGGGCCCGAGCCCAGGATGGCGCACGGTCTCATTGCGGCTGTGTCGGTCCTGATTATTGCCTGTCCCTGCGCGCTGGGGCTGGCCACGCCGATGTCGATAATGGTGGGGGTGGGCAAAGGAGCCCAGGCCGGGGTGTTAATCAGGAATGCCGAAGCCCTGGAGCGTCTTGAAAAAGTGGACACGCTGGTTGTCGACAAAACAGGCACGCTCACGGAAGGTTCACCTACGGTGACAGGGATTATCAGTCTCAATCCGGGTGGGGAAACATCTCTTTTGCGTGTAACGGCCGCAGTGGAAAAAGGCTCGCAGCATCCGCTGGGTATGGCAGTTGTTAAAGCAGCACAGGAAAAGGGGATCGCAATACCCGCAGTCACTCATTTCGATGCGCCGTCGGGTAAAGGTGTCTCAGGCGATGTCGAAGGTCAACGGGTTGTTATCGGTAATGAACTGGCTATGCAGGAAAACAGTATCGTTATTGATAATCAAAAGGCCGTTGCGGATACGTTGCGGATGGAAGGCGCTACCGTTATCTATGTGGCCACAGACGGGCATCTTGCTGGCCTGATAGCTATCTCGGATCCCGTGAAAGCAACCACGCCGGATGCGCTTAAAGCTCTGCGTCAGGCGGGGATCCGCATAGTTATGCTCACCGGGGATAACCAGCTTACAGCTGAAGCTGTCGCACGGAAGCTGGGAATAGATGAGGTTGAAGCCGGGATCCTGCCGGACGGCAAAAAAACAGTTATAACCCGACTGAAAGCGTCTGGCCATGTAGTCGCGATGGCCGGAGACGGTGTAAATGATGCCCCGGCGCTGGCTGCGGCTGACGTGGGCATAGCCATGGGAACGGGTACTGATGTCGCAATTGAAAGTGCCGGAGTCACCCTTCTCAAAGGCGACCTGATGATACTGAACAGGGCCCGTCATCTGTCAGAGATCACCATGAAAAATATCCGGCAGAATCTGTTTTTTGCATTTATCTACAACGCACTTGGCGTGCCTGTGGCTGCAGGTCTGCTTTATCCTGTGTATGGAATACTGCTGTCGCCAGTTATTGCGGCGGCGGCCATGGCTCTTTCCTCCGTCAGCGTCATTGTGAATGCGTTGCGTCTGAAAAGTGTCAGGCTCGGGAAATAACACTGAGTGAAGGGTCAGTTACGAACAGAAGGAGTCCAGTATGAAAAGTACCACCTATGCGCTTATTTCTGTCGCCGCGATCACGGCATTTGCCCTCCTGCGCGAACACTGGTCACATGTGGCAGGTTACTGGCCATATCTGTTATTGCTGGTCTGCCCGCTAATGCATCTTTTCCACGGCCACGGAGGGCATGGAGATCATCAACATCACGGAAGTGAAAACGATAAAAAAAATTAATCCGGCAGACGGGGCCGCGTCGCGGTCCCGTTATCAGTCCAGGTATCGTTCGTAGTCTCTGACATGCGCAAAGGCATGCTGTTCGAGTTTGTTATCAGCGGGTGCCGCTGCCCGGAACGCCAGAGAGTTAACAGGGTTGTTATTGATGACCAGCTCGTAATGCAGATGAGGACCGGATGAACGTCCGCTGTTACCGGATAACGCAATAGCACCTCCCCGTGTAACCCTGGCCCCTTTAGTAACGAGTATTTTATTGAGGTGGAGATAGCGAGTTTTAACACCGGCTTTTCCCGTTACTTCAACAAAATATCCCATGGTACTGTTGTATTCGGCCCGGGTGATTTTTCCGTCGATGACGCTGACTATTTTCGTGTTCATGGGCATGGAATAATCAATGCCATTATGGGGACTCACTTTTCCCGATACCGGGTTAAGTCTTGCAGGATTGAAAGGCGAACTGAGTCTTGCTGTGGCCGGTAACGGATAATCGAGACTGCCTTTCCCGGAAGTATCGGAAAGGTTATAGAACTTTTTATCTGATATACGATACGCCGTGTAATTAAATGAACCGGACGTAAATTTATAGGCCACGACACGTGATTTTCCCGCTTTCTTTTGCAGTACGAGTTTTAATGATTCATTTTTTTTCAAATGCCGCAGATTAAACCGGGAAGGCAAGGAGCGCTGAAGAGTAGCGATCTCGTTCGATTCCAGCCCCGAGCGGGTGGCTGAAAGGTAGGCATTTTCTTTTACGACATCGGTAGAATACATTTACTGGAATTCGCCGTTAGCATGAACACTGCGGCGTATGCTAGGGGTTTTCAGGAGGCGTGTCATCTGTCAGTTAATCGGGAGCACCGTTGATGGTCGTCATTTTTGTAACATATCTTGTTTCCCGTTTGCTCCTGAAGCTCTGGGAACTGTATGACCAGCCCGACGGTGATGATTAACGGGACTGAAACAGGTTACGGCAGAGCAATATGGGGCTCATGTCCTGCTACGTAACCCGTCAGTAAAGCCCTGCTGCGCACCTGACGCTAAGCACTAACCCGCCTGCAGTTACCTGGACGAATACAGGCCGCGAAGCTTTCTTGCCTGCGTCTGATGAGCTTCCGCACCGGCATTATTGACCTGCTCATGCACGAGGGCGGCTTTCTCTCCGGCATTCAGTTCGTTAAAAGAAGAAGAGAAGGTCTTTGAATTTTCACCACTCTCGGACAGCATTTTTTTATGTTCCTCAATCATTTTCTGATGTGCATAGGACGCGCTGTTGTTCATAAATGAATGAGCAACAATGGCCCTTTCATGTTCATTCATTTCAGAGAATGAGGGCGTGCTGTTTTTATTAATCCTGTCCGGCAAATTTTCATGCGTCGAGGAATTCACATGACTGACGGCTGAGGCATTATTAACAAATCGATGTGCTTCATGGGCAATATCACTGGACTGAGCAAAAGCTGCCCCACAAAATA
Source organism: Rahnella sp. NRRL B-41462 (assembly GCF_003263525.1). Taxonomy (NCBI): domain Bacteria; kingdom Pseudomonadati; phylum Pseudomonadota; class Gammaproteobacteria; order Enterobacterales; family Yersiniaceae; genus Rahnella; species Rahnella sp. NRRL B-41462. The sequence goes on from NZ_JYDF01000045.1 coordinate 20,108, forward strand.
AAGCTGTAAACGCAGTGGTCGTGATTAATATATTCATGTGTAATTACCTTCTGAGGTACATAAAAGATGTCCTTATGATCATATATAAAAATAATCAACCTGTGGGGAAGATGACGTAAATGTAATACAGCTATGTACATTACACGATTGTAATGAATTTGTTTCTTAAGGTGTGCTAGCTTCATTTCATTGTAAGTGGATGAACCAGTAATTTAATTTAAATCGGTTCTCGAATTCTGTCAGTAACCATACTTTAAATAAGGGAATGCGCATGCTGTTGAAAACGTCTCGACGAACTTTCCTGAAGGGGTTAACCCTCTCTGGCGTAGCCGGAAGTCTTGGCGTATGGAGTTTCAATGCGCGTTCCAGTCTGAGCCTGCCAGTTGCCGCATCCCTGCAGGGTACTCAGTTTGACCTGACCATTGGTGAAACGGCCGTCAATATCACGGGCAGTGAGCGTCAGGCCAAAACAATCAATGGAGGCCTGCCGGGGCCCGTTCTTCGCTGGAAAGAAGGTGACACCATTACCCTGAAGGTCAAAAACCGTCTTAATGAACAGACGTCCATTCACTGGCACGGCATTATTCTTCCGGCCAATATGGATGGTGTTCCGGGGCTGAGTTTTATGGGCATAGAGCCTGATGATACCTACGTTTACACCTTTAAGGTTAAGCAGAACGGGACTTACTGGTACCACAGCCATTCCGGTCTGCAGGAACAGGAGGGGGTATACGGTGCCATTATCATCGATGCCAGGGAGCCAGAACCGTTTGCTTACGATCGTGAGCATGTGGTCATGTTGTCTGACTGGACCGATGAAAATCCTCACAGCCTGCTGAAAAAATTAAAAAAACAGTCGGATTACTACAATTTCAATAAACCAACCGTTGGCTCTTTTTTCCGCGACGTGAATACCAGGGGGCTGTCAGCCACCATTGCCGATCGGAAAATGTGGGCTGAAATGAAAATGAATCCGACTGACCTCGCGGATGTCAGTGGCTACACCTACACCTATCTCATGAACGGGCAGGCCCCGCTGAAAAACTGGACCGGACTGTTCCGTCCCGGTGAAAAGATACGCTTACGGTTTATCAACGGCTCGGCAATGACCTATTTCGATATCCGTATCCCCGGGCTGAAAATGACGGTCGTGGCTGCAGATGGCCAGTATGTAAACCCGGTTACCGTTGACGAATTCAGGATTGCCGTTGCCGAAACCTATGATGTCATTGTGGAGCCTCAGGGTGAGGCCTATACCATCTTCGCACAATCCATGGACAGGACCGGTTACGCTCGAGGGACACTGGCCACGAGAGAGGGGTTAAGTGCTGCCGTTCCCCCCCTCGATCCCCGTCCTCTGTTGACCATGGAAGATATGGGTATGGGGGGAATGGGACATGATATGGCAGGAATGGACCACAGCCAGATGGGAGGCATGGATAACAGCGGAGAGATGATGTCTATGGACGGTGCTGACCTTCCGGATAGCGGGACATCCTCCGCGCCCATGGATCACAGCAGCATGGCCGGTATGGATCATTCCCGGATGGCCGGAATGCCGGGTATGCAAAGTCATCCTGCGTCAGAAACGGATAACCCACTGGTTGATATGCAGGCGATGAGCGTCTCTCCGAAATTAAATGATCCGGGTATTGGTCTTCGAAATAACGGAAGAAAGGTTCTCACGTACGCGGATTTGAAAAGCCGCTTTGAGGATCCTGACGGACGTGAACCTGGCCGTACCATAGAACTGCATTTAACCGGCCACATGGAAAAGTTTGCCTGGTCATTTAACGGGATCAAGTTTTCAGATGCCGCACCGGTGCTGCTGAAATACGGTGAGCGGCTCAGGATCACGCTGATCAACGATACCATGATGACTCACCCCATTCACCTGCATGGTATGTGGAGCGATCTGGAAGATGAAAACGGTAATTTCATGGTTCGTAAACACACAATAGATGTTCCCCCTGGTACAAAACGCAGTTACAGAGTGACAGCAGATGCGCTTGGCCGCTGGGCGTATCACTGCCATTTGCTCTATCACATGGAAATGGGAATGTTTCGTGAAGTCCGGGTGGAGGAATGATGCGAATGAAGAGAAATTTGAAGGCCATACCTGTTCTGGTCGCCGGTTTGTTTACCTCACAGCTTTCTATTGCGGCGGGCTCCGTCTCTGCAGATCCCCACGCCGGGCACGACATGTCTGCCATGCAGATGCCAGCAGATGAGAATTTCACTGAGATGACGTCAATGGAGCCCATTGTAACTGAGAGCAGAACGCCAATTCCGCCTGTTACCGATGCCGACCGGAAGGCTGCATTCGGCAATTTACAGGGGCATGCGATTCACGACAGTGCGATTAATTATCTGGTTCTGCTGGATCAACTGGAATGGCAACGGTCGGATAACACCAACAATTTCAGCTGGAGTGTTAACAGCTGGATTGGAGGCGACACAGATCGGATTTGGCTAAAGAGTGAAGGTGAACGAAGCAATGGGGAAACGGAGGCGGCTGAAGCGCAGTTACTCTGGGGACATGCGGTTGGCCCATGGTGGGATTTGGTTGCGGGTGTCAGGCAGGATTTCAGACCTGCTTCTGCCCGGACCTGGGCTGCTGTCGGTTTCCAGGGGCTGGCACTCTATAATTTTGAGTCTGAAATTACGGGTTTTGTCAGTAATGGCGGAAAAGCAGCCCTTCGTCTGGGAGGAGAATACGACGTTTTACTGACTAACCGGCTCATACTCCAGCCATCCTATGAGGTGAATTTCTACAGTCAGGATGATGAATCGCGGGGTCGCGGCAGGGGACTGACTGACACAGAGCTGGGGCTCCGGCTGCGCTATGAAATACGCCGTGAGTTTGCACCCTATATAGGCGTTTCCTGGAATCAACTTTACGGGAAAACATCCGATATGGCGAAAAGAGAAGGTGAGAAAGACCATCAGGTAGTATTCCTGGCGGGAGCCAGAATCTGGTTTTAACGCACTGATATAAAACACTCAACTAAACAGGTAAATAAAATGTCGATTTTAAATAAAGCCATTCTTACAGGTGGCCTCGTTATGGGCGTTGCTTTCTCTGCTATGGCCCATCCGGAATTAAAAAGCTCTGTGCCACAGGCTGATTCAGCCGTAGCGGCCCCGGAAAAGATTCAGCTTAATTTCACAGAAGATCTGACTGTGAAATTCTCAGGGGCTAAATTAACAATGACCGGGATGAAAGGCATGTCATCACATTCGCCGATGCCAGTCGCGGCAAAAGTGGCACCAGGCGCTGACCTTAAATCAATGGTCATTATCCCACGAGAACCTCTGCCAGCCGGCACTTATCGTGTTGACTGGCGCGCGGTTTCTGCAGATACACACCCTATTACCGGCAATTACACTTTTACAGTGAAGTAATATTATGAACGACCTGATTATGATTGTTATTCGTTTTCTTCTTTATCTTGATTTGATGGTAATATTTGGATTGCCATTTTTTCAGATATATGGAATAAGCGGTGTCAGACATGAAACGTATAACCTGACTAATTTCAGGTCGTTTATAACCTTTGCTGTTGTTGCAGGCATCATTCTTACTGGCATTAATATGCTCCTGGTATCTAATGCCATGAGCGGAGTAACTGATCTCAGAGAATTATCTATCCATATTATCGAGATGGTGATAGAAGAAACTGATGTAGGTATTAGCTGGATTGTCAGGCTCTGTGCCCTGTTTACCACACTCGGTGCTTTGTTCCTTTACACTAATAAGAGAGTATTGTCCTGCCTGCTGATGACGATGAGTGGGGGCGTGGCGCTGGCTACACTTGCCTGGGGAGGACACGCCGTTATGCATGACGGTCTGCATTACTATCTCCATTTACTGAGCGATCTGACCCATCTCGGCGCTGCAGGTGCCTGGACAGGTGCTCTGGTTGCATTTGCTATCCTGCTGATGCGCAGAAACGAGCATAATGCACAGAGCGTCATTGTGATATCTGACTCCCTGGCAAAATTTGCCACGGCAGGAACGGTGATTGTTGTAGCCCTGATCCTGAGTGCGCTGGTCAACTATCTGTATATTGCTGAGGGTAACTTAACTCCCTTATTCAACAGTTCCTGGGGGAGGATATTGCTTGCCAAGACGGCTCTGTTTGTTCTGATGCTTCTTCTGGCTGCAGCAAACCGGTTTCACCTGGGTCCCCGGCTTGAAGTTATGGTCAGGGAAGGGAATTATGATCGCAGCGTTGCCCTGATGCGAAACAGCATCCTGACAGAATTCGTTGTTGCGATTATCATTATGGGCGCCGTAGCGTGGCTCGGAATGCTTGCTCCGTCTCAGGTCAGCTAGGGGACAGCCAAAGCTCATGCGTGAGATTTTTACTTTCATATCAGCGAGTTGACCATGCAGCGTATTTTAATCGTTGAAGACGAACAAAAAACAGGTCGTTACCTTCAGCAGGGACTGGTTGAGGAAGGCTATCAGGCCGATCTCTTTAATAATGGCCACGACGGTCTCGGGGCCGCGTCGAAGGGACAGTATGATTTGATAATACTGGACGTGATGCTGCCTTTCCTCGACGGGTGGCAAATCATCAGCGCACTGAGGGAGTCCGGGCATGAAGAACCGGTCCTGTTTTTAACCGCAAAGGATAACGTGCGGGACAAAGTGAAAGGGCTGGAGCTTGGCGCAGATGACTATCTTATTAAGCCCTTCGATTTTACAGAGCTGGTTGCACGTGTAAGAACCTTGCTGCGACGCGCCCGCTTTCAGGCAGCCACAGTTTGCACTATAGCAGATATGACCGTTGATATGGTGCGCCGGACCGTGATCCGTTCGGGAAAGAAGATCCATCTCACCGGTAAAGAATACGTTCTGCTTGAGTTACTGCTGCAACGTACCGGAGAAGTGTTACCCAGAAGCCTTATCTCGTCCCTGGTCTGGAACATGAATTTTGACAGTGATACGAATGTGATTGATGTGGCAGTGAGACGCCTGAGAAGTAAAATTGATGATGACTTTGAGCCAAAACTGATCCATACCGTTCGCGGTGCCGGATATGTCCTGGAGATCAGAGAAGAGTGAGGTTCAAAATTTCCCTGACTACGCGCCTGAGCCTGATTTTTTCTGCAGTGATGCTTACGGTATGGTGGTTATCAAGTTTTGTGCTGGTGAGCACCCTGAATGGCTATTTCGATAATCAGGACCGCGATTTTCTGACAGGTAAACTTCAGCTCACCGAAGAGTTTCTTAAAACTGAGACCTTCCGGAACAAAACGGATATTAAGTCATTATCAGAAAAAATAAACGATGCGATGGTAGGGCACAATGGTTTATTCATTTCTATAAAAAACATGGAAAATGAAAAAATTGTTGAACTCTATGCCAAAAATTCTGTTGTTCCAGCGGTCCTGCTTAATAAGTCGGGTGATATTCTCGACTATATGATCCAGACGGAAGAAAATAACACCGTGTACCGCAGTATCTCGCGGCGGGTTGCCGTGACGCCGGAACAGGGTAAAAGCAAACATGTCATCATTACGGTTGCCACGGATACTGGGTATCACACCCTGTTTATGGACAAACTCAGTACCTGGCTGTTCTGGTTCAATATCGGTCTGGTCTTTATTTCTGTTTTTCTGGGCTGGCTGACCACACGTATTGGTCTGAAACCGTTACGGGAAATGACCAGTCTGGCTTCCTCCATGACTGTACACAGCCTGGATCAGCGTCTAAATCCCGATCTGGCTCCGCCGGAAATCTCTGAGACCATGCAGGAGTTCAATAATATGTTTGATCGCCTGGAGGGGGCATTCCGGAAACTGTCAGATTTCTCGTCTGACATCGCGCATGAGCTGCGCACACCAGTCAGTAATCTGATGATGCAGACGCAGTTTGCACTGGCTAAGGAAAGGGATGTTTCGCATTACCGCGAAATTTTATTCGCTAACCTGGAAGAACTGAAAAGGTTGTCACGAATGACCAGTGACATGCTTTTTCTGGCACGTTCAGAGCATGGTCTGCTGCGGCTGGATAAACATGATGTGGATCTGGCAGCCGAACTGAATGAATTACGTGAGCTGTTCGAGCCTCTGGCAGACGAGTCAGGAAAGACAATCACGGTTGAAGGAGAGGGCGTTGTTGCCGGAGACAGCGATATGCTGCGACGTGCTTTCAGCAATCTGCTTTCCAATGCAATCAAGTATTCTCCCGATAAGACCTGTACTGCTATACGCCTTGAGCGTGACAGTGACTTTGTAAACGTGATGATTACGAATGCGATGTCTGGCTCAGTTCCCGCCAATCTTGAACGTTTGTTTGACCGGTTCTATCGCGCAGACTCATCACGGGTTCACAACACCGAAGGCGCGGGGCTGGGATTATCAATAACGAGGTCAATCATTCTCGCTCACGGTGGCGAATTGTCAGCAGTACAGCGGGGGCGGGAAATTGTGTTCAAAGTGCGCCTGTTAATGGATTAATCCCGTTATTCAGGAGAAACATGGAAGGTGACAAAATTGTCATCATTCAGTCACGCGATAAACAGAGGCGGTTTTTTATAATCATTCATAAATCAGGAGCAGTGTGATAACGCAATCACCTGGTTCCTGGAGTAATGAATAACCCGCCCTGAGATCAAATGCTTTCTCTGTTATAAGCCGTTGATTGTTTGGGTATGAAAACACCGGAGACCCAACCATGAAAAAGATCCTTGTATCATTTGTTGCCATTATGGCTGTCGCTTCATCCGCCTTGGCTGCAGAGACAATGAACATGCATGACCAGGTAAATAATGCCCAGGCTCCTGCCCATCAGATGCAGTCATCTGCTAAAAAAAGCGCAGTTCAGGGAGACAGCATGACAATGATGGATATGAGCGGCCACGATCAGGCTGCAATGTCCCATGAAATGATGCAAAACGGCAACGCTTCTGCCCACCAGGACATGGCGGAAATGCATAAAAAAATGATGAATGGCAAATCAGGAGCCACCAACGAAACCGCAAAGTCATTTTCTGAAATGAACGAGCATGAAAAAGCCGCAGTTGTGCACGAGAAGGCGAATAATGGTCAGTCTTCAGTGATTCATCAGCAGCAGGCTGAAAAGCATCGCAGCCAGGCCACTCAGAATTAACCCGCAGCCCCACTTGTTAGACCCTCTTTTGACGCCGATTTCACTGGCTTACGCTCCCGTCCGGGAGCGTTTTTTTATTCACTTATTTATCGTCAACTATCATGGTGACTGTATTTTATTGTGCTGTCCTACATGTCTGAGAAATTACCAGGGCTACCTCCTTGTAAACCAACGCAGGGGGACGTGATAAGATATGTCGGTTATTTTGCAGGCTCAGGACAGAGACAGATGAAGAAAAAAAACATGACGCCAACACCTCACGATGCGACGTTCCGACAGTTTCTGACACAGCCGGATGTGGCCCGTGATTTCATGGAAATCCATCTGCCCGCAGAGCTGCGCGCAGTCTGCGATCTCAGCACGCTGAAACTGGAATCAGGCTCGTTCGTTGAGGATGATCTCCGCCAGTATTTCAGCGACGTTCTCTATAGCCTGAAAACCACAGCCGGCGACGGCTATATTCATGTGCTTGTCGAACACCAGTCAACGCCCGACAAACATATGGCTTTCCGCCTCATACGCTATGCGGTGGCTGCCATGCAGCGCCACCTGGAGGCAGGGCATAAAAAACTGCCACTGGTGATACCGGTGCTGTTCTATACGGGTAAACGCAGCCCGTATCCGTACTCCACCCGGTGGCTGGATGAGTTTGACGATCCCGGGCTGGCAGGCAAACTCTACAGCAGCGCTTTCCCGCTGGTAGACGTTACGGTCATTCCGGATGATGAAATCGCTGGCCATCGCAGCATGGCCGCCCTGACTTTACTGCAAAAGCATATTCACCAGCGAGACCTGGCAGAACTGGTTGACCGGCTGGCGCCCATCTTGCTGACGGGATACTTGTCTTCATCGCAGGTGATATCACTGGTACACTATATAGTGCAGGCAGGCGAAACATCCGACGCCGAAGCCTTTGTACGCGAACTGGCACAGCGTGTGCCACAACACGGAGACGCACTTATGACCATCGCACAACAACTCGAACAAAAGGGTATTGAGAAAGGTATCCAGCTTGGAAGACAGGAAGGTCGTTCAGAAGGTGAGCGCGAAGCGACTCTGAAAATAGCCCGTACCATGCTCCAGAACGGCATTGACCGCAATACTGTCATGAAAATGACCGGTCTGACTGAAGACGACCTGGCGCAGATCCGCCACTAATCCCCCTTTCCAGGCACTCCCTGCCCGGCCATCAGCGAATACTGGTGGGGCAGGGAGGCACCAGACTCAGGCTCTGCCTGCCAGCCACAGCGATTAAACAGCTTCATCACCCCCGCTACGTTCCCAGTCAGACGCGCTGTCAGCGGATTTATCTGTCGGCCGCTGTCGTCAAAAGCAACATCGAGGTTGGCCCGTGAGAGATAAATGCCGTTCACGCCTGCACTGAACGCCACAGCATTCCGGCCGGACCATTCCCGATCGCTCAGCAGACGGTAGTTCCAGTGCATATCTTTCGCTGTTTCCAGCGCATACGTCAGCCGGAACAGGTCGTTCTGCCCGGACAACTCGCCGGTGCAGGAACGCCAGAGGTAATTCAGCTTGCTGGCCAGCCTGGCGCTGACGCCCAGCTGACGTCCCTGTTTCAAAAGCCACTCAATATCGGGCGTCACATCACGAGAAAAACGCCGTTGCTTCAGCGCAGTCGCCAGCCAGCGGGTGAGAAAGAGGTTTTCCTGTGCCGGCGAGAGAACGCCACCATCCTGCCTGGCCAGCGCAAGCGCCACCAGGGCACACCACGCCAGATGACCTGATTTTTCTGTCAGCGTCACGGCTTCTCCCGCAAGTCAGAAAAATGATGTAATTCATCCAGCATAATCAGCACACGCCGGCCAGTCTTACGGGGAAACATTCGACGCATCTCACGCGTCAGCTGCTTCTTCTCCCATCCGTAAGGGAAAATAATGCTGTATTCACTTCTCTCAGGGAGGATATCAGGGCCCGCGACGATACGCGCCACCTCCTTATTCAGGCGTTCTCCTCGCCAGCCATAAGCCGCCAGTCGCTTACGGATACGTGCAACGGGAAAACGTTTATCGGAGTGACGGGGGAAGAGTAACGTCCCGTCCTCATTTCGTTTGACGCCAAACATATCCAGAGATTGTTCGATCACTACTGTTCGCATGGGGAAAAGCTCATGCATTGTTTTCATTGTATTTTCCATTCCAGACTCCTGAATTAATTCCTGCAGCTGTCTGACCAGCCAGAGAGCAGCACTATGCTGGCTCACTCCCTGCGTCATCATTCATTTCACACTGGAGATCACGCCAGTATCCGGCAATATTGTTTACCACGCGTGCCGTCATAACGGCGTCAGTGACGGCGGAATGAGCCTCCCCGGTCCATCTCAGGCCTGCCTGACTGACAGCGCCGGAAAGCGATATGGTACCGTAGCGATTGGTGGGGCCGTAATACCCCGCAGCGAGCCGCATGGCGCAGTACACCGTCAGAGAGTCCAGCCAGCTGGCAGGGTCATTATGCGCTGCCGCTGTCTGCTTCAGAATCCGCGTATCAAAATCAGCATTGAAAATAACCAGCGGGCGCCGGCCGATATGGTGCTGCAGCTGCTGCGCAATATCGGGCCAGGATGGCGCACTGACCAGATCATCGTCACTGATACCGTGTACTGCAGCTGCTGCCGGATCGATGTCGACAGTGGGTTTAAGGCGGGTCTCAAATATCCTCTCACCGCGGGCATTCACCAGACCGATTTCCAGCGCCTGCGCGCCGGCATCAAGTCCGGTCGTTTCGGTATCGAGGAAGACGGGGTCCAGCGTTAACCAGGTATGTGCCAGCATGGCGAATCTGCCACGCTCACTCTTCATCCGGGCTTGCAGGCCCAGACGTGCGCTGGCCTGCCGCTGTTTTTCTGTCTGTGGGCGTTTCGCCCGCATCGGGACGCAGTCAGCCAGCCGCCATACGCCGTATTTCCCGCCGTAAGGACTTTTGTACAATCTGACCGGTTCCACACCGGGGGCTGGCTTCATCCTGAACTCATCCCGAAGTCGCCCTTTGGTGTAGCATTTATCCTCCGCCCGGGGCGCTTCATCACAGGCGTCTGAATTGTCATCATCACGCATTCTGGCCACCGGTCTGTTTATTGCCTGAAAGCGCCGCCATCAGTGACTGATTCTGATGCTTCAGGGCTTCAGCCTCACCACGCAGTGCCGCGACCGTTTCTTTCTCTCCCATCGTCTCCAGACGGGCATCATCACGCTGGTTTTCCAGCTGCGTGCAGCGATCTGTCAGACTGGCTATTTCACTGCCCATACGCACCAGTTGCTCCGAGGATGCCTTTTCCTGCGATTCCAGCCTGGCGGTGAGGCTGCTGACTCTGTCACGTTCAAGTGCAAGCTCACCGGCGCGCGCCTGCGCGTCAGCGACTGCCTGCTCGAGGCGTTGCTGCAACGTTTCGCGGGTGGCCTGATGCGGCACTGTTGCAAAGTTAGCGATGAGGCAGCCTTTTGTCTTATTCAAAGGCCTTACATTTCAAAAACTCTGCTTACCAGGCGCATTTCGCCCAGGGGATCACCATAATAAAATGCTGAGGCCTGGCCTTTGCGTAGTGCACGCATCACCTCAATACCTTTGATGGTGGCGTAAGCCGTCTTCATGGATTTAAATCCCAGCGTGGCGTCGATTATCCGTTTCAGTTTGCCATGATCGCATTCAATCACGTTGTTCCGGTACTTAATCTGTCGGTGTTCAACGTCAGACGGGCACCGGCCTTCGCGTTTGAGCAGAGCAAGCGCGCGACCATAGGCGGGCGCTTTATCCGTGTTGATGAATCGCGGGATCTGCCACTTCTTCACGTTGTTGAGGATTTTACCCAGAAACCGGTATGCAGCTTTGCTGTTACGACGGGAGGAGAGATAAAAATCGACAGTGCGGCCCCGGCTGTCGACGGCCCGGTACAGATACGCCCAGCGGCCATTGACCTTCACGTAGGTTTCATCCATGTGCCACGGGCAAAGATCGGAAGGGTTACGCCAGTACCAGCGCAGCCGTTTTTCCATTTCAGGCGCATAACGCTGAACCCAGCGGTAAATCGTGGAGTGATCGACATTCACTCCGCGTTCAGCCAGCATCTCCTGCAGCTCACGGTAACTGATGCCGTATTTGCAGTACCAGCGTACGGCCCACAGAATGATGTCACGCTGAAAATGCCGGCCTTTGAATGGGTTCATGTGCAGCTCCATCAGCAAAAGGGGATGATAAGTTTATCACCACCGACTATTTGCAACAGTGCCAGATTTAGTATTCCACTACAGGGGCAGATGTAGCCATTGCTAGATGCCCCCCTTCTCATTGCTGCTTGTAGGTTCTCTGTAAAATCACCAAACAACACAACTCACAACTCACAACTCATAGATTTCATAATTCATAATTCATAATTCATAATTAGGAAATAATAAATAGCAAGGATGAATTATTCGGTCTAATTCTATCAAACAAAACAATGCATAAATGACGTTTATTGCAAAACGGACTCACCAGAACGGAACCAGATAAACTTAGGTATGAGGTATGAGGTATGAGGTATGAGGTATGAGGTGACATACTGAATTTAGCATTCAAATAATCAACTCTAAACGATCGTTATCAGTGTGAATTATTACGGAATACTTAATACAGCAAATTGAATCTACTGGTAGCTAAGGAATTATAAGGTTACGCTCCACACATAATTATCATCAAAAACATAGCAACATGATTGTTTTTTTTTCAGAAATTATCCAGTTCGGAAAGAGGGAAGGAAACATAATTGTGAAGTATGAAGTGCGGATTATCAGGTGCTAATTGAATACAGTAGGGGAGGGCGCTGGATTTCAAAAAGAAGCCCAGCGGTGCATAAGTATGAAATCATACTTTTTTGAGATACGCGTCCAGAGCATCGCGAATGATAGCGCTCACACTTTTCGGCGCAATACCGACGCGTTTGTTATACAAGGCCAGGTCTTCAATTTCACGCAAAGTATTCTGAGGCAGAGAAATGGTCGTCCTGGTCAATATTTCTGGTACAGGTTCTACAACTACTTTCTCATCGCCATAGGGACGGTCAGCCAATCTATTCGCCAGAGCATCCGCTTCTGCTTCAGTAACTATGCGGCGATTGGTTAAAGGGGGTTTTTTTAAAGCCATTAAAATACCTCATTCAACAGAGCAAGAACTTCAGACTTGGCTTTTTCATTAGATGTTTCCAGGACAGATTTACCTTCAGACATCACATCTCGGTAAACCTTTCGGTAACATGCCGTCGCGCTCAAAGGGATCAGTCCTTCGAATTCGCGGACATACTCCAGAAATTCATGCCGTTCGTTTCCCTGAAGGAGGGGATTTGTAGTGGCCATACTTTGATAGCAATATGCCTTAAGCTCTGGATTTAAATCCCGCATGCTTTCTAACTGCTGCTGAAGCTCAACCATCGTATCCAGATCCAACTGAGAGCATTGGTGCGGAGCAATGATCTGATGAGCTACGGTTCCGCCTGTAATCAGCTCACGGCTGTTTCGTCCGGCAACATCCACTATAACGTGATCAAACCTCTCATCAAGGCTTCTGAGTGTTTGAGATATGTTGTCTCTTTTCTCAATCAGGGTGATGGAGGGGGTAAGGCCTGCAGCTTCACGTTCGGCATACCACCTTGACGAAGAGCGTTGAACGTCAGCATCGACCAGACACACATCCTTGCCCCATAAGGCCAAACCCACAGCTATATTGACTGCAGTTGTTGTTTTCGCGGCCCCACCTTTATTGCATCCAACAATCGTGATCATTTGTCACCCGTGATATCAAAAGTAGTATTTCTTAAATAATAACTCACAAAAGATAAATGTGAAGTAATATCGACTAATTATTATGTATTAATTCATACTTATTACTTAGTTAAAGCATAGTAAGCATCGCTCAATTGAAACCGCAAACGTGATTGAACAGGTAAGAGACAAAATCAAAATTATTTGTTTCCTCGTTGATCAGCTGCCTAAGACTTTCTTGGGTGCAACCCTTAACAAGCTGAAGAACCCATGGTTACACGGTATTAATGAGGGTCTTCCCCTGCTGTGGTGGGTACTCCAGAGCTGTCCTAACTATGAACAATAAGGCCAAGGATGAACGGTCCAACATTCCTCCGAGGATCTTCCCACTGCTTATACCCCGGATAACCACAGATAAAGGTTTACGATCGCTGATACCGGTCATGTAGCCGTTAAACTCATTCAGCCCCTCTTCAATTGACATCAAATGTTCTGGTGTAATACTTTCTGAGACATCTATTCTGATTCCTTCCATTTAAAACCTCTCATTATTGTTTTTAATTGCTAATCACCAGCCCATACCCAGCTTCCCGTAGTGAAACAGCACACCCAGCTTGAACCGTTCTTTATTTCTGAAGACACGAGACTTGGTCCGGAGTAGGCGGATTTTTCTGTTTAGAGATTCCGCATTGCCGTTTGATACCCGGTTTCTCATCGCATTCAGGATGACTTAAAGACGCTTTGCCACCATCTGGCCAGCCCTGGCCATTAATGGTATTCCTATGTTCTTCGCCATTATCATCCATTCCTACCACAGCCTACGGCTATGGACATCATAGCGACGGTGCCTTAGGTCACGGGCAAGCTCTTTCATTACCCAGCACTGGCTCGTTTGGGGTAACACCCGCCGAGCAACTTCTTACCTCTCGGCCCGGCGCCCGAGCGGTTTTGTTTGCTGTAAAACCACAGGTAGCGTGAGCAGTGGGTGTCTTTCCTGTCTGACGACGGGATCTGTTTCATCTCAGCCTGACGGGTTTTATCAACCACGGCGCACAACATTTTTGCCACATGTAAGTGATCGAAGACGATTTTATCGACGAGATTGGGGAGATAGATGAGGGCTGCACTGATATAGGCCATAGACAGCATTTTTATCTCATCAAGCTGGTGGCCTCACAGCCTGCGCAGATAACTGGCAACACTCTCTACACCACGATCATCGGCCAGTTGCAAAGCACGTCCCTGCCTGTCAGAGATAACGGCGACGTACTGGCGTTCTCTTTTGAAGCCGACTTCATCAACGCAGAGATGACAGGCCGATAAAGGCTGTTTTATCCGGACTAAGCTTCGTTTGACTGCGCGCATCATGATACCGTCCACGGCATTCGAGCTGAGTTTAAGCTGTTTTCTTACCGCATCACGGTGCTGACTTTCAGCCATGAGAGAACAAAGGCTGCGAACAGCAAAGTGTAGCGGCTGCCTGACCCCGCACAGGCCACAGGCAGTGTCTGGCAACCGTGCTCGTGGCAGTCAACGCGGGGGACACCAGCTTCAACTAGTGTGCTGAACTGACAGGTATTGAGGTGACGCTATTTGCGACGCCGGTGATCATGTATGGAGTAGGATTTACCGCAGGTTGGAAGGGCAGTTGTGTGTTTTCAGCAATGCCGACAATGAACCAAATTTTTCATCAAGGGAAAGGGATTGTACCTGTCACGGTGCGGACTGTTGAATGATATGGGCTTAGAGGGAATTTTCGTCCATGGCAGACTCCTCAGTAAATCAAGACTGCCATCATAATGCCTTTAGCCACTACGATCGGGGAAGACCCATTAATGAACAGTATTAAGTAAGTGATCATTATGGATATCTTTACCCAACCCCTGACCCTTTAATGCGTTTGATCCTATTCCTTAAGGATAAGGTTCAGGCTGGTTTTCCTTCCCCAGAAGTTTTCCCATATAGGCTTAGTTGTCAATCAGCAAAAGCATTCATCATAATCTTCATTTATCATTAAGTTGGATGTGCCGATTAACCGTTGAACATAACAATTATCAGCAAGAAGCGAGTACCACAATGGCTATGCATACGACGGCATAATTGTGTTTCGCACAAGCTAGGAGATGTGATGAAACTACGCCTAAATTCTTAAGATCTGTGATGAAAAATAGCAGCTAATGGAAGCAACGTTGGTCTGTCCTTTTACGCTTTTTTTCGAATAAAAACGATGACCTAGAGTTACTTGATGCTACCACACAACTGATACGCAAACATTTCAATATTGTGCTGGAACGTACCGCCCGGGAGCTGCACGGCAAACCTTGTCTGGAGCTGAAAGAGTTTGCACAGACACAAATCGTTTGCTCCAGGTCATTCGATGATCGCGTATCAGAATACGATTTGATACGTGAGGCAATCTGCAGCCATGCCGTACGTGCCGCCGAGAAACCCCAGGGCGAACATCAGTATTGACGACATATCTCAGCATTCATCAAAACAAGCCCATTTTTAATAAACGAAGTCTACTTTGGGAAAACAGCGAACAGCTCATGGCAGTTCTCAATGGAATTAATCACAGCGGAAAAGGGCACGTATGGTTCGAGGAACAGGGTATCCAAAAGTCATGGGAGATGAAACGCCAAATGCTATCCCCTGCATAGATCACACGTTTCAGTGACCTCATGCGCGTTAAATTCTAGAGAAGTGGTTTACTGATAAGGCTTGATCAACCCGAGTTGTTAGTGTCAGTTGCTTCCAGCTTCCTTTGTTACCTGCCGCCAATGGAAGGTATTGTATTTTCCTCAGCAGTCCCATGGGGGTGAGAGGACGATGTTCATTATCTCATCACAAAAGTGACACTGTCTCAAAACAGTTTAAAGCTTTAACCCAGACATAATGCGACAAGTTAGCCTATCCACGATAGAGAGAAAGAACCACTGTAGTGAGTAAAGACATCGGAAACCACTGTAGAGAGGAAAACCACTACAGTGGGTAAAATCCACTATGGTGAGTAGAAAACACCTAGAATTGAAACAACCGCTGTGGAGAGCGCCAACCACTATAATGAGTAATTACAAGAATCCATCTATTAGTTAGTAATCACTGACGTATATGCTATATGGGGTTTCAGGTTAGTAAGTACTAGGGGGGTTAGCGGAGATCATCTGAATAACCACTATAGTGAGTAAAGAATGCAGTTCACAGTGGATAGGATATTTCGTGATGGAAGCTTTTACTGATTACAGTGGATAGGTTGCTCACTGCAGTGGTTAGTCGGCTTTCAACAATAAATATGAAAAAGCCTGCCATCACTGCAGCAAGCTTTAGGGCAATTAGCAGCAAGAGGTCAAAACTATTTCTTTGACTGGCGAAGCTGTTCCAGCAACTCAAGTTCTTCTTTAGTCAGCATTACCATCTCACGAGGCGTAGCTGATTCCGCATCCCTCTCTGCCGGGACATCAATGATGTGTTCGTCATCCATTACATCGTAAACATCATCACCTATGCCCGTGGGTATTTGCGCAGGGCGTAACTTTGGCCGCCTATAGTGGATACAAAAATACACTACCTTACCGCGCTTAACTTCAGTGTAATCAAGATACCCAATCGCCTTTAACTGCTCCATAGCCTTGCGTACTGTCGCATTCTGAGTGATGGCTCGAGAGGTCAGATTTAGGCGGGCACGCAGGCGAGACATAGATATGGGAGCAGGATCTGTCGGAAGGCTTTCAATGAACGTATACAGAGCCTGAGCAGACTCCTTGCGGGAGAGTTCGTTGATTGCCCTGAGCTGGAGAAGAACTTTCTTATCAAACTGATACAACTCGAAGATCTTCGGATCCGCCTGCAACTCGACAGCGTCCTTTTTCGGGCTATATTTTGCTGACTGAACAAGGTGAGTTACGTAGTAATCCCCCTCTTTATTCGAAAACGAGAGGGTGTTAGTGGCTATACGTTCAAGTGAGGCCTCCAGACGCGCTCTGAGCTTCGCAGAAGAGCGTGCGGATGGAATCCCACACAACTTAGCGAATTCTACAAAGGGCAGGTATACAGAGTCTCCTAGGACCTTATGCTTAGCAAAGGCATGAATGATCCCAACCCAGGTCTTAAAATCGTTATCCATATCAAGCCGGGCGCCGGTGATCTTGATGTTCTCATATCCCTCAGACTTCACGATCGAAAGCTGCTTCAGCTCAGAGGTGACATCCATTGAGTTCATCTGACCTTTACGTCCACGTGCTGTGGACTTCAGCGTAGGTACAAATAAGCCCAACCGCATCAATGCTACAGGCTGAACGGTGTTATTGCTGTTAGGAACCAGAGTAACAAGTTCACCTGTTCGCTTATCGGTTTCAGAGAATGCTTTAACTATCTCTATGTTTTTAGGCTCATTTTCAGACATTATCAGCTCTCACATTGAATGTGGATAAGAGGCTCTAGGTACACAATATAGTGGATACTATCACTCACTATAGCGGTTTTACTACAAAACACAGTGGTTAGTTTGCTTTTTATAGTGGATGTTTTACTGACTACAGCGGTTAGCGACCATCGTTTACTCCAGATATGACAAGGCCTGGAAGGCTATGGGGATCTCTTTGGGTCTTATAGGTTCTATAAGGATCTTATTATTGGATCGAACCAGAGGATAAGTTAAAAAACATGACCTTAAGTTTTGGAGTAGAGATCAACGTAGCACTGAAGAGCCGGTATTGGGGCAGTGCATAAAATGTGTACATAATTTTGGATTATCAATCAACTCATCACCTTTACTATAAATTTCAAATAGTTAACCAATCTCAATTAACTAAATGTTATGTACAGCTATATTGACGATTTACTCACTACAGTGGTGTACAGTCACTCTCCAGCGAAGTTACCTAGCTGTCTATAGTGGTTAACACGCTTAATATAGTGGATGTTTTACTTATTACAGTGGTTGGCAATACGGTTTAAACCCTTACGGGGCAAGGCCTGTAGCTGGGCTGGGATCTCTTTTGATCTATTAGATGATCTATATAGGATCTTATTATTGGATCTGGGCGGTGGAAAAGTGGATAAGTCACTTAAAAATTACATTCAAGGCTGGTATGTGGTGACCTGCTCCCAGTTGATTAGTACACCCCGATGTTAGTAATGTCTTCATAAGCCACATGAGGACATCCCCATGAAGAAGCGTTTTTCCGACCAACAGATCATCAGTATTCTCCGCGAGGCTGAAGCCGGGGTATCCGCCCGTGAACTCTGCCGCAAGCACGCCATTTCCGATGCCACGTTTTACATCTATGGACTACCTCCGTTTTGCAAGCACTGAATCAGGTTTTAGGTTGTTGCTTACATCTATCCGGCATCAGGAATACCTGTGCCCAAATGGGTAATCCGTACACAATCGCCTCAACAACTGGACGGCCTCGAAGGCCTGTATAAAAATCAGGTTCCGATTGTGCAGGTGCAACCTGCTACCATTTTTCAATACTCTGCAACTTTTAAGGTAAGTATCATATTACTGCTGGCCGATATTCTGTCTCGTTATGAAGAATTGACCAGATAATCCGGGCATTCTTGTTGGCAACTGCCACGGTCGTTTTGTTAAATCCGCGCCGCTCTTTAAGTTGATTAACCCATTGGTTTAGATAGCCATCGTTATTGTTTGTAGCCACTCTGACGACAGCACGGGCACCGTGAATAAGCAGGGTCCGTAGATGCTTGTCGCCTTTTTTCGTCATGTTCATGAGCACCTGTCTGTCTCCGCTAGAGTGTTGACGTGGCACGAGGCCAAGCCACGCAGCAAAATGGCGGCCATTCTTAAATTCGGTCCCTTTACCCATCGCCGCAATAAGGGCTGTGGCGGTTTTGGGGCCAATGCCTTTCACTTTAGCAATACGCTGACAGGCTTCAGACTGTTTAAAAACGGTGTCGATCTCTTTATCAAAAAAACCTATACGCCGTTCGAGATCTAAAAAGAGATCATAGAGCTCCGCAATCGTTCTGCGCATACGTGCACTGAGACCATTTTCAGCATCTTCGAGGATCAAGGGAATCGCTCGACGGGCCCTTGTGACAGAGATACCCATGGGGATCCCTCGATCAAGCAGCAAGCCTCGTATCTGACAGACCGTCGCAGTACGATGATTGACAATCCGTTGTCTTGCACGGTGTAAGGCCTGAATATCTTGCTGCTCCGGGCTCTTTGGCGGGACAAATTTCATCGTAGGCTGCATCAGCGCTATAGCGATCGCCAACGCATCATTGCCGTCATTTT